>NZ_JBXMTI010000137.1:0-29367 GCF_057083605.1 Candidatus Villigracilis sp.
TGGTGACAATGTGAACCTGACGGTGGAGTTGATCGTGCCTGTGGCACTTGAGCAGGGCGTGAAGTTCGCCATCCGTGAAGGCGGCCTCACTGTTGGTGCTGGCGTCGTCACCAAGATCATCGAGTAAAGTGAGATATGATGGCAAAACAAAAAATACGTATCCGCTTAAAAGCGTATGATCATCGCGTGCTTGATCAGTCTGCAAAGCGAATTGTTGAAACCGCAGAGCGCACCGGTGCCCATGTAGTTGGGCCCGTCCCCTTGCCAAGCAAGACAGAACGCTTTACAATACGCCGCTCGGCATTTATTGATAAAGACTCTCACGAGCACTTTGAAATCCGTACACATAACCGCTTGATAGATGTGCTTGACCCGGATTCAAAGACCATTGATATGCTGATGCGTTTGAACCTGCCCGCAGGTGTTGATATCGAGATCAAAATTTAGTTAGTGAATATTCGCGAAAATTCGCGAATTATTTGAGACAGCGCAAGAGTAGGTCTGTGTTGTGGAACCGACACAACCGCTTCGCACCAGACCTTCTGACTGCGCTGCACGGAGATGATGCGGCCGTTGCCCCGGCTGGCAGTCTCGTCAATATCTTCTGAAGGAGAAAATTGATTATGTTGAAAGGGCTAATTGGAAAGAAGATTGGCATGACCCAGATCTTCGATGAGCAAGGTGTTGCCTATACGGTGACACTCATCGAAGCTGGGCCATGTTACGTTACCCAGATTCGCGTGCCCGAAAAGGAAGGCTATTCATCGGTGCAACTGGGTTTTGGCGAAGCGAATCCCAAACGCCTTACTGGCGGTCAATTGGGTCACTTGAAAGCCAATGAGATTCCCCCCATGCGTTTCCTGCGTGAATTTCGTGTGAAAGATCACGGATTAAACATCGGCGACAAAGTAACAGTTGCCGATGCGTTTGCAGTTGGCGAGCGTGTGGATGTGATTGGTGTCAGCAAAGGCAAGGGCTTTGCCGGTGTTGTAAAACGCTATCACTTCCATGGTATGAATGCCACACATGGTACATCAGATCGCAATCGCGCGCCCGGCTCTCGGGGCTCGGGTACAACACCAGGTCGCGTCTATAAAGGTGCTCGCAGCTCGGGTCATATGGGTGTGGATCGTGTCACCGCTCAGAACATCAAAGTTGTGATGGTTGACGTAGAACGAAACCTGATCGCCATTAATGGCGCTGTTCCCGGTGGCAAAGGTAGTCTCGTCATGATCAAGGAATCGCGCAAGCAGTAGGCGCGCAGGAAACGGGAGCCAGAATAACCATGAAAGTAGATGTTTTTGATTTGAAGGGCAAAAAAGTTCGTGAGGTTGAATTACCTGCGAATCTTTTCGAAGCCCCTGTAAATGTAGATCTGATGCACCAGGCATATGTTCGCCAAATGGCAAATGCCCGCCTCGGGACGCATGAGACGAAAGTTCGCTCAGAAGTCAGAGGCGGTGGTCGAAAGCCGTGGAAACAAAAAGGCACAGGCCGTGCCCGTCAGGGTTCAACAAATGCGGCGCAG
Source organism: Candidatus Villigracilis sp. (assembly GCF_057083605.1). Classification (NCBI taxonomy): domain Bacteria; kingdom Bacillati; phylum Chloroflexota; class Anaerolineae; order Anaerolineales; family Candidatus Villigracilaceae; genus Candidatus Villigracilis; species Candidatus Villigracilis sp. Next base: position 1,529 of record NZ_JBXMTI010000137.1, read on the forward strand.
TGGGTGGGTGGTGGTCGTATTCATACACCGCATCCCCGTAGTTATGAACTTCGTATGCCCAAAAAGATGCGCCTGGCTGCACTTCGATCTGCGTTGTCTGTAAAAGCCGCAGAAGCCTCCATTGTGGTCGTGGACGATTTCGATATGAAAGAAGCCAAGACCCGCCTGATGGCTGAGACATTAGGAAATTTGGTCGGCACCTCCACTGTGCTGCTGCTGATGCCCACCAAAGACCAGAATTATGACACTGTCATGCGCTCTGCAGATAATATCGAGAGCGCCAAAGTATTGCTCGCCAGCTACTTGAATGTGCGTGATGTACTTAATTTTGACAAGGTTGTCTTGCCGCTCAAGACAATTGACGCGCTCGTGGCGCACCTCGGATAGGAGAGAGACATGACTAATCTATATAATGTCCTCGTCCGCCCATTGGTAACCGAGAAATCCAGTTACCAATCCGGCAAACTGAGTCAGTATGTTTTTGTTGTCGCCGATGAAGCGACTCGCACCATGGTGAAGGATGCAATTGAAACTTTGTTTGATGTCACCGTGGCCCGTGTAAATATCCTCAATGCGCCTGCAAAACGTGGACGCCGCACTCGTGCCCGCCGCATGTTGGTTCGCCGCCCTTCGTTCAAAAAGGCCATTGTAACCCTAGCCGAGGGAAGCAAGCCCCTCGAGATCTTTGAAGGGGTGCAGTAATGGCAGTAAAAAAATATAAACCGGTAACGCCCGGCACTCGCGGCATGACCGGCTACACCTTTGAAGAAATTACAAAGAGCACACCTGAGCGTTCTTTGTTGGTTACCAAACAGAATCACGGTGGCCGCAATGCTCATGGTCGTGTGACCGTTCGTCATCGTGGTGGAGGCGCTCGGCGCTTCATCCGCCTGGTGGATTTCCTTCGCAACAAACATGGCATCCCTGCCAAAGTTGCCGCGATTGAATACGATCCGAATCGCACAGCCCGTCTTGCCCTTCTCTTTTACGCGGATGGCGAAAAGCGATACATCATTTCACCGTTGGATTTGAAAGTGGGTGACACCGTTTTGTCAGGACCCAGCGCTGAAATTCGCCCTGGCAATTCCCTCCCGATCAGCAATATTCCGGTCGGTACCTTGATCCATAATATTGAGGTCAAAGAAGGCAAAGGCGGACAACTTGTCCGTTCAGCAGGTGGCGCGGCGCAATTGCTCGCCAAGGAAGGTGACTTTGCCCAGGTGCGTATGCCCTCCGGTGAGGTTCGTCTCATCCACCAGGTTTGTTATGCGACGATTGGTCAGGTTGGCAATCTTGATCATGGAAACATCAAACTTGGCAAAGCCGGACGAAAACGCCATTTAGGCATTCGCCCAACTGTTCGTGGTACTGCAATGAGTCCACGCGACCATCCTCACGGTGGTGGTGAAGGTCGCCAACCAATCGGTCTTGCTGGTCCCAAGAGTCCGTGGGGCAAGCCCACACTCGGCAAGAAGACCCGCCGTAACAAGAAGACCGATCAGTACATTGTGCGCCGTCGTAGTAAGACGAGCCGCTAAGAATTAGACGAGGTACGCATATATGTCACGATCACTTAAAAAAGGCCCTTACATTGAGCCGAAATTGCTCAAGCGTATTGAAGCCATGAATCAGAAAAATGAAAAGAAGGTTGTCCGCACCTGGAGCCGCGCGTCGGTGATTTTCCCCCAGATGGTTGGACATACCATTGCAGTTCATGATGGACGCCGCCATGTACCGATCTATATTACCGAAAACATGGTCGGTCATCGATTGGGTGAATTTGCCCCGACGCGTACATTCCGCGGTCATCAGACCAGCGAGAAAGCCTCCGCGGCTTAAGGAGAGTGAGATATGAGTGATATTCACGCAAAAATTAGCCATCTTTCCCTCTCTGCACAGAAGGTGCGTATCGTAATCGATATGGTGCGCGGTAAAAGTGCGAACGAAGCCTTGGAAATCCTCCGCTTCGTCAATAAACGAGCCGCCCTGCCTGTGCAAAAATTGGTAGCTTCCGCGGTGGCGAATGCTGAAGAAAACTTTGGCGTCAGCCGTGATGACTTGTACGTAGCCAAGATCACAGCTGACGAAGCGCCCACTCGCAAGTGGCGTCGCTTTGGCGCTCGCGGCCGTTTCAAGCCGATATTGCGCCGCAGTTCGCATGTGTCTGTCGTATTACGCGAGCGTGGAGCTTAAGGAGAATTTATGGGTCGTAAAGTACATCCTATTGGTTTTCGTTTAGGGATCAACCAACCCTGGGGCGGTCGCTGGTTCGCTGAAGGCAGCACATATCGTCAGCAGTTACACCAGGATTTTGCCATCCGCAACTTGCTGATCGGCAAACTCTCAAAGGGCGGCTCTGCTGCCAATGAGAAAGTCCTCGTGCTGCGCAAACAGATGCCTGATGCTATCAAAGATGGCAAGGCTGGCATCTCCCGCATTGACGTGGAGCGCACACCTGGCAAAATCCGTATTGCAATTCATACCGCCAAGCCCGGTATTTTGATTGGCCGTAAGGGCGAAGGCGTGAAGAAAATCCGTCAGGCGCTTGAAACCTTGGTCGGTAAGAAGATCGAACTGGATATCAAGGAAATTTCCTCGCCAGATACCGATGCGATGTTGGTCGCCAAGAATATTGCTGATCAGCTTGAACGTCGTATTGCCTACCGCCGCGCAATGAAGCGTGCCATTCAGCAAGCCATAAAGCAGGGTGCTGAAGGTATCAAGATTTTGGTTGGTGGCCGCTTGGGTGGAGCGGAAATGTCCCGTGACGTGTGGTTGCGCGAGGGTCGCGTGCCTTTGCAGACCCTGCGGGCAAATCTGGACTTCGCCACAACCGAGGCATTAACCACTTACGGTCAGATTGGTATAAAGGTTTGGATTTACAAGGGTGAAACCACTCCTGAAATTGAAGAAAAAGCTGAAGCGACGGAAGGCGTGTACGTCAGCGAGTAAACCCGTACGCACGCTTCATTATTTATTGAAGTGTGCAGGGTAATCGCGATGTCGCTATGAGATGAGGTATTTGATATGTTGATGCCGAAACGTGTAAAGTGGCGCAAGCAGATGCGCGGTCGTATGAAGGGCAAAGCTCTCCGCGGTGCGGAAATTTCCTTCGGTGAATTCGGTCTGCAGGCGCTGGAACCGGGTTGGGTTACAGCCCGCCAAATCGAGGCGGCACGCCGTTCCATTGTTCGTGAAATGAAACGCCGTGGAAAGGTCTGGATTCGTATTTTCCCAGCCAAACCGTTCACTCACAAACCACCCGAGACCCGTATGGGTTCTGGTAAAGGTAATGTGGAGTACTACGTCGCTGTTGTCAAACCTGGCCGCATTATGTTCGAGGTCAGTGGTTTGGCCGCCGATATCGCGATTGCCGCTTTGAAGAGTGCCCAGTATAAATTCTCCATCAAGACCAAAGTTGTGGCCCGCCAAGTAGGAGGAGAATAATTATGAAGGCAATGAATGTGGAAGATATTCGCAAATTAGCGGCGGAAGAAATCCGCACAAAGATCGCGGATGCGCGTGACGAGATGATGAAACTGCGCTTTCAGCAGGTGACCGGACAGTTAACAGACTCCAGCCACTTGAAAATTTTGCGCCGCGATATCGCTCGCATGGAAACAATCTTGCGCGAAACCGAGCGCGCCGCAGCAGTGGAAGGTGCTTAATGAATAATCGTCGTCGTATGACTGGTGTTGTCACCAGTAATAAAATGACCAAAACCGTCGTGGTGGAGATCACACGTAAGTTTCGTCACCCTCTTTATAAGAAGGTTGTGTTTTCAAGTATGCGTGTGAAGGCACATGACGAGATCGGCTGCCAGATCGGTGATGAGGTTCAGATCGTAGAGACCCGGCCATTGTCACGTGATAAGCGCTGGGCTGTTGAGTCCGTTGTAAAGCGCGAGACACGCACTGCAGATCAGGGCGTAGGAGAATAAGCCATGATTCAGCAGGAGTCTCGATTAAAAGTTGCCGATAACACTGGAGCGCGTGAAATCCTTGTTATCCAGGTGTTGGGCGGTTCCCGCCGCAAATATGGAGCCATTGGCGACGTTGTGGTTGCAACTGTTAAAGCAGCTGCGCCGCAAGGTTCTGTGAAGAAAAGCGAAGTTGTGAAAGCCGTCATCGTGCGTTGCACGAAGGAATGGCGCCGTGAAGATGGTTCGTATATTCGTTTTGATGATAACGCCGCGGTCATTCTTGATGCTGATGGCGAAAACCCGAGGGGCACTCGTATCTTTGGGCCGGTGGCGCGTGAACTGCGCGACATGGGCTATATGAAGATCGTGTCGCTTGCCCCGGAAGTGCTGTAGGAGCAAAGAATGAAAGTTAAGATTCGAAAAGGCGATACAGTGGAAGTGATCAGCGGCCGCCTCGAAGACAAAGGCAAGCGAGGCGAGGTCATCAATGTGATTTTGGATGATCGTCGCGTGGTCGTGCAAGGTGTGAATATTCGCATCAAGCATCAGAAACAGGTGCAGACCCAGGCAGGTCGTAACATTAACCCAGGCCGCATCGAGTTTGAGGCTCCGGTTAATATCTCAAATGTGATGCTTGTTTGCCCCAAATGTGGCGAGCCTACACGTGTTGGTGTTCAACGGGATGATGATGGGGCGCATCGCGTCTGCAAGAATTGTGAGGCCACGATTGACTAGGCCGTGGAGCGAATAAAGATGAACAGAATGCAAGAACTCTATAACAAAGAAGTGGCCCCGGCCCTGTTCAAATCGTTCGGTTTCAAGAACGTGATGCAGGTGCCGCGTGTAGAAAAGGTTGTTGTGAACATCGGCCTTGGAGAGGCTTTGGATAACCCTAAAGCTCTCGATGCCGCCACAGCAGATTTGATGCAGATCACCACCCAGAAACCAGTGCAGACAAAAGCCCGCAAGAGCATTGCGAACTTTAAATTGCGCGAGGGTCGTTTGATTGGCACCAAGGTCACGCTGCGCGGTCCACGCATGTGGGCTTTCCTTGACCGTCTTTTGAACATTGCCCTGCCTCGCGTGCGCGATTTCCGCGGCGTGTCGGCGAATGCTTTTGATGGTCGTGGAAATTACACCCTCGGTCTTAAGGATCAGTTGGTTTTCCCTGAAATCGAGTATGACAAAATTGATAAATTGCGCGGTATGGAGATCACGATTGTGACTTCCGCCAAAAATGATGATGAGGCCCGCGCATTATTGCAATTGCTCGGAATGCCGTTCAGTAGCAAGAAGGATGCTTAACCTATGGCAAAAAAATGTATGCAATATCGTGAGCTGCGCCGTAAACATGCCGTTCAGGTGCGGAATCGTTGTCAGCGTTGTGGACGACCACGCGGATTTATCCGCCGTTTCGGTCTGTGTCGTATTTGCTTCCGTGAACTGGCATTGACGGGCAAAATCCCTGGCGTCGTAAAGGCGTCCTGGTAGCCCCAGGTGGAGGTAGATCATGTCATTTACTGATCCGATTGCTGATATGTTGACCCGCATTCGTAATGCTGTGCTGGCAGGCCATGCTCAGGTTGCAATGCCCAATTCAAAGATTAAGGTAGAGATCGCCAAGATCCTGAAAGATGAAGGCTTTGTCGAAGGATTTGAAGTGGTTGATGGTGAACACGAAGGACAGAAAGTCCTGCGTGTAAAGATTAAGTATGTTGGCGAACGTCGCCAGCGACGTGCGGTAATCTCGGGGCTGGAACGTGTCAGCAAGCCCGGCCGCCGTATCTACACCAAGAAGACGGACATCCCATGGGTGCTTTCGGGAATTGGCGTTGCCATTCTCTCCACCCCCAAGGGTGTTATGACCGGCGTACGCGCTCGACAGTTGGGCGTGGGCGGCGAGATCATCTGCAAGGTGTGGTAGGAGGTTTATTGTGTCTCGCATTGGTCGTTTGCCTGTAGAAATTCCCAGTGGCGTGCAGGTGGAACTGAAAGGTTCCAACGTTCATGTCAAGGGTCCGAAGGGTGAGTTGCAGCGGGAGTTTTCCCATTTGATTGGCATCAAAATGGAAAACAACCAGTTGAACATCACCCGCAATTCGGAAGATCCCGCGGAACGTGCTCTGCATGGTACTACACGCGCTGTGCTCGCGAATATGATTCACGGCGTTAGCAAGGGTTTTGAAGTGATCCTGGAAGTGGAAGGCGTTGGTTATCGCGCCGAAATGGACGGAAAGAAGCTTGCCCTGTTTGTCGGTTATTCACACCCGGTTAAAATGGATCCCCCGGCGGGTGTGTCGTTTGAAACAGATGCGAAGACTCGCCAGATTAAGGTGCTGGGCTTCGATAAGGAACTGGTCGGCCAGGTGGCCGCGAATGTCCGCAAGGTGCGCCCACCGGAACCATATCATGGTAAAGGGTTGCGCTATCTTGGCGAGCGTGTTCGCCGCAAAGCTGGCAAGGCCGGGAAAGGAGCCAAGTAATCCATGGCTAAGAAGAGTCGATCTCTCGCTCGTGAGCGCCGCCATGTGCGCGTTCGCAAGCATGTTTCTGGTACGCCGAGTCGTCCTCGTTTGAATGTATTCAAGAGTCTTACCGGCATTTATGCCCAGATCATTGACGATGTTCAAGGAAGTACCCTGATCTCAGCCTCCACAGTTGATAAAGAACTGCGTGAGACGATGAAGGGTTTGAAGAAAACAGAACAGGCGAAGGCCATTGGAAAGGCAGTTGCTGAACGTGCCAAATCCAAGGGAATTTCCTCCGTCGTGTTTGACCGTGGTGGCTTCCGTTATGTCGGGCGCATCAAGGCACTGGCTGATGGCGCGCGCGAAGGCGGCCTGCAATTCTAGAAGTTGTAGTAATGGCTTAAGTCGTTACTACGTTACTGGAGAAAGATATGGCAGAAAATAAATTTACTGAAAAACAACAGTATGAGACGCAGGATGCCTTTGAAGAACGCGTGATTGAAATTGCCCGCGTTGCGAAAGTCGTCAAGGGTGGTCGTCGCTTCCGCTTCCGTGTCACGGTTGTTGTCGGCGATAAAAAAGGCACAATTGGCATGGGTGTCGGCAAGGCGAACGCAGTTCCAGACGCGATGCGTAAGGCTTCTGAACGCGCCCGCAAGGATTTGCGTGTGGTGAACATGTCCGGTACAACCATTCCTCATGAATCACTGGGCAAGGTGGCGGGAGCAAAAGTATTCCTCAAGCCCGCCTCAGCTGGTACCGGTGTTATCGCCGCAGGCGGGGTGCGCGCTGTACTGGAAGTGGCTGGTGTGCGTGATATTCTCACCAAATCCATGGGAAGCGCCAATGTTCTGAATGTGGTCATGGCTACCTTTGATGCCCTGGACGGTCTGCGCTCACCGGCTCTTGAAGCAGCCCGCCGTGGAAAACGTCCCGAGGAATTAGTTCCATTCTGGGAACGGAGGAAGCAACATGCCTAAGAAAGAAACTTCTGGCAAAACTCTGCGCGTGACCTGGGTCAAGAGTGACATTGGTTTTCCTAAAGACCAAAAGGCCACAGTCAAAGCGCTTGGTTTGCGCCGTTTACATCAGACAATTGAGCATAAGGATACGCCCGCATTGCGCGGTATGTTGAACAAGATCATCCATTTGCTCAAGATCGAAGAGTAGGTTATTAGATATGAAACTACACGATCTCGTACCCAATGTTGGGTCAAAAAAGAATAGAAAGCGTGTGGGACGCGGCATCTCAGCAGGGCAGGGCAAAACTGCTGGTCGTGGTACCAAGGGACAGGGTTCACGCTCCGGTGAAGGCGGCCACGCTTATCGCCAGGGTGGTAACCTTCCATTCTTCCGCCGCCTGCCATTCATTCGCGGTGAAGGGTTTACTCCACCCAATCAGGTTTTCTTCAATGAAGTAAATCTTGATCAGCTCTCACAGGCCTTCAAAGCCAATGAGGAAGTAACACCGGCAACCCTCGAAAAAGCTCATCTCCTACGCGATTCACGCAACCCGACAGTTGTTCTGGGCCGCGGCGAAATGACCGTTGCCCTCAAGATTCGCGTACATCGCGTCAGCGTTGGTGCCAAAGCCAAGATCGAAAAGGCTGGCGGCACTGTTGAATTGATCGCCTAACCCGTACTCAAGGACACTTTGTATGAAGACCACCTTTTCAGGCTGGCGTTACCTCTGGAAGTCGGAAGATATTCGCCGAAAGTTAATCATCACATTCGTTATTTTGGCGATTTACAGGCTTGCGGCAAATGTACCTGCTCCGGGCGTGGACCACGAAATCCTTGCTGCTTTCCGTAACTCATCTTCGGGTCAGGGAAACTTCCTTGGCTTTCTGGATCTGCTTTCAGGCGGCACGGTTTCAAACTTCTCATTGTTATCAATGGGTGTATATCCCTACATCACCGCCCAGATCATTCTACAATTGTTAATTCCGATCATTCCTTCCTTACAGCGCAGAATGCAGGAAGATCCTCGTGAAGGCCGCCGTTGGCAGGAAAAGTGGACGTACTATCTGGCCGTGCCAATGGCTGCGCTTTCTGCAATTGGTCAGATCAATATTTTCAATTCTCTGTCACTTCAGGCAATCGGAGAAAAAATCCTTCCATTTGGCTTTTCGGCTGAGTCATGGTTGCCGTCTCTCACAGTTTTGATCGCCATGACGGCAGGCACCATGTTTGCCATCTGGCTTGGCGAATTGATTTCCGAATATGGCATTCGCGGGCAGGGACTTTCCCTGGTTATCTTCGCAGGTATCGTTTCGCAATTGCCTGGTAATCTCGCATCGCTGCTTGCAGATGAAGAGACGCGCTGGTTTATGCTGATATTCACCATTGTGATCATTGTGCTGACGGTTTTCGCAATCGTCTTTGTTCAACAAGGACGCCGCAACGTGCCCGTCATGTATCCTGGACGCCGCATGGGTAATCGTATGTCCATGCCGGTCAAAGGTACCCTGCCTTTGATGGTCAACCTCTCTGGCATGATCCCGTTGATTTTTGCAAGCGCTATTTTACAATTCCCGACCATTGTTGCCAGCTATTTCACGCAAAGTGAAAATGCAGGTGTGGCCGAATTCTTCGTTGGAATTCAAAATTTCTTTGGCGCAACCGGCACCAGCAACTGGGGCTACTGGACACTTTATTTCCTCATGGTCGTTGTCTTCACCTTCTTCTATACTTCTGTGTTGTTCGACCAACAGAATTATGGTGATAACTTGAAGAAAGTGGGTGCAACTGTCCCCGGTGTTCACACTGGCGCTCCAACTCAAAAATATTTGAGCACAGTCCAAAGGCGCATTACCCTAGTCGGCGCGGTATTCCTTGGCGTGGTTGCCATCATGCCATTCCTGCTCGGTTTGCTGTTGAATCTTTTCAACCTTTCCGCCGCCAGTTCGCAAACCGGTATATTCCTCGTCTCATCATCAGGCTTGCTGATCGTAGTGGGCGTGGTACGTGATACCTTCCAAAACATTGATGCCGAACTCAAACTACACGGTTATCAAGATTCACTGCTCGTCCGCTAAGGAGTCCTATGGTCACCTTTATCGTCCTGCTCGGTCCCCCCGGTGTTGGTAAAGGAACCCAGGCCAAGATTTTGGCTGAAACGACAAATCTCGCACACATCTCTTCAGGAGACCTCTTTCGCGAGAACCTTAAAAATCAAACAGAACTAGGCAGGATTGCCAAATCCTTTATGGATAAAGGGGACTTGGTGCCGGATGATGTGACCATCAACATGATCCGTGACCGCATCGCTCGTTCGGACTGTGAAGCTGGTGCCATTTTGGACGGCTTTCCCCGCACTCCAGCCCAGGCTGATGCCCTGGAAAAGATGCTGGCTGAATTTGGCGGTGAAGTAAACGCGGTTCCTTACATCACTGCACCGGAGTCTGTCCTCGTTGAGCGCGCAAGCGGACGCTGGACCTGCCGCGAGCAGGGACACATTTATCATCAAAAGTTCAGTCCACCAAAGAATGATAGTGTTTGCGACATTGACGGTTCGGATCTGTACCAGCGTGATGATGACAAGGTTGAGACAGTAACAAAGCGCATCCGTGTTTATCTCGAACAGACCATTCCTCTGGTTGAGTATTATCGAAAGAGAAATAAATTGTTCGAGATCGATGGAACGCAAGTTGTGGAGCAGGTTACAGAAGAATTGCTCTCTGCCTTGAATAAATAAATCATTGTGAGTATGCAGAGCGAAAGATAAGCTCTGTTGAAAAGTAGGCTGAATAAAATGAGTTGGGAACGCCGGATCAATATTAAGACTCCTGCACAACTCAAGATCATGAGAGACGCAGGACGCATCAACGCTACCGTTCTGGCCGCAGTAAGAGAACGTTTACAACCAGGTATGGCAACAGCAGACCTCAACGCGGCTGCTGAGGAAGTGCTGAAGTCATACGGATGTGTATCGCCATTCAAAGGCTATGGCCGCCCGCCTTTCCCTGCATCCATCACCGTTTGTATCAACGATGAGATGGTGCATGGAATTCCTCACCCGAAACGCAAGTTGAAGGAAGGGGATATTGTTTCAATAGATTGCGGCACCATCTTTGAAGGTTTCGTTGCAGACTCCGCTTTCACTGCCGGAGTAGGGGAGATCTCTCCCGAGGCGGCGAAACTGCTCCAGGTTACCGAAGGCGCTTTATTTGCTGGCATTGAGAATATGCGAAAAGGCAGGCGCACAGGTGACATTTCGGCGGCGATACAGAATCATGTTGAAAGCAATGGCTTCCACGTGACCCGTGAATATACGGGTCATGGCGTCGGGAAGGAAATGCATGAAGGTCCGCAGGTGCCAAATATCGGCGCCGCGGGAAGCGGCATGTTACTCCGCCCAGGCGTGACCATCGCTCTGGAGCCAATGGTGCTCATCGGGACGCACGAAACCCGCGTCCTGCCTGATCAATGGACGGTTGTTTCTGCTGATGGCTCTTTGACGGCGCATTTTGAACATACAGTTGCCGTCACCGAAGGAGAACCTCTCATCCTGACTGTCTTGTGACCATCACAGACTACCGTATAAATATGGACGATTTGTAAAACAAACAGTATAATCAGACCTTTGGCTGTCAAGAGAACAGCCGCAAGTAAGGAGATTTTTCATGAAAGTTTCGCCCTCCATTCGCAAGCGTTGTGCCAAGTGCCGTATTGTTCGGCGCAAGGGAGTAATCTTTATCATTTGCGAAAATCCAAAACATAAACAGAGACAGGGGTAGTGTGGTGACCTATGGCGAGAATTGAAGGTGTTGATCTGCCCCGCAATAAGCGGGTTGAAGTTGGACTGACCTACCTTTTTGGTATCGGGCCAACACGCGCTCAGAAGATTTTGGCTCAGACCAAAGTCAACCCTGATACGCGCATCAAAGATTTAAGCGAAGCGGAAGTTTCTGCAATTCGCGAAGTTATTTCCAAAAATTTCAAGGTCGAAGGCGATCTGCGCCGCGAAGTTCAAATGAACATCAAGCGCTTGATTGAAATCGGCTCTTATCGCGGCTTGCGCCACCGTCGCAACCTGCCTGTTCATGGCCAGCGCACCAAGACGAACGCGCGCACCAGAAAAGGCACCAAGAAAACGGTTGCTGGTCGTGGTCGTCGTAAGGGCGCCAAGAAATAATCCTGTCCGAAAGGTAAATAAAGAAACATGGCTCAGAGTGTTCGTTCCACCCGCCGCCCTAGTGGCGCTAAAAAAGGGAAACGTACCCTGTCCTCCGGACAGGTGCATATTTTTGCTTCCTTTAACAATACCATTGTGACTGTAACAGATACTGAAGGCAACACAATTGCCTGGGGTTCCGCTGGTTCCGCTGGCTTTAAGGGTTCACGTAAGAGCACCCCATTTGCCGCACGCCTTGCTGCTGAACAGGCTTTGAAAGCCGCCCAGCAATTAGGTTTGCAGGAAGTGGAACTTTTTGTGAAAGGCCCTGGCCCTGGTCGTGAAAACGCCATTCGTGCCGTGCAGTCCATGGGTTTGAAAGTTCGCTCCATTTCAGATATTACGCCGGTGCCGCATAATGGCTGCCGTCCTCCGAAAAAGCGACGCGTGTAAGTTGAGGTTCTTGATATATGGCTAAAACATTAAGTCCAGTTTGTAAACTTTGCCGCCGTGAAGGTGAAAAACTTTTCCTAAAAGGTGAGCGTTGCTTTACACCCAAGTGCTCCTTTGAAAAGCGCAGTTTCGCGCCCGGCCAGCATGGTCGTACCGCGGGGCGTGGCGGCGGTAAGGGTATGGGTACGGGGCGCGCCTCCGACTTTGCCCGCCAGTTGCGTGCCAAGCAGAAGGCTCGTCGCATCTATGGCGTGTTGGAACGTCAGTTCCGCCGCTACTACGATACCGCCATCACGGGCCGCGGCCTGACAGGTTTGGAGTTGCTCCAGATTCTTGAGTCACGCCTTGATAATGTGGTATTCCGACTCGGGTTTGCCGCCAATCGGGCACAGGCCCGCTTGCTTGTTTCTCATGGTCATTTCACTGTAAATGGCCGCCGCACTGATGTGCCTTCTATGCTTCTTGGCGAAGGTGATGTCATTGCTGTCCGCGAAGGCTCCAGCAAGTTGACCTACTTCAAAGAACTGAATGCTTATGCCGAAAAGCGTAACGCTCCAAGTTGGCTCAACCGTGACATTAAGTCCATGGCTGGTTCCGTGGCTCGTATGCCGGAACGTGCTGAAATTGACGGAAGTCTCGACGAACAGTTGATCGTCGAATACTACTCCAGACGCTAATCCTCCAGTTGCGCTTCGGGTCGGACCGTAAAGCTGGTACTCGACCCGGCGCATTATCAAAAGGGACAGGTGAACCGTGACGGGTATCATTACGAACATGGTTATGCCAAAAATCGAGCGCGAAGCAGAGGCTCGTAACTATGGCAAATTCACAATCAGCCCGCTAGAGGGCGGCTATGGCGTGACGTTGGGCAATGCCCTGCGCCGCGTCCTGCTCTCCTCTCTGGAGGGAACTGCAATTACATCGGTACGCATAGCGGATGTCCTGCATGAATTCAGCGACATTCCCGGCGTACGTGAAGATGTCATCCAGGTCATGCTGCAGGTCAAACAGATCCGCATCAAGATGGATGGCGTTGATAGTGCCCGTATGCAGCTTGAAGTGCGTGGCGAGGGAACGGTCACTGCGGCGGATATCATAACTCCTGCCGAGATCGAGATCGTCAACCCCGACACATATCTCTTCACTGTGGACGGCGCAAAAACGAAGCACGACATCGAATTCGTAGTGGAGCGTGGCCGCGGCTACTCTCCAGCCAATGAACGTGCCGGGCACATGCCCATCGGCGAATTACCGGTGGATGCGATCTTCAGCCCGGTCAAACGCGTCAATTGGGAGGTGTCTTCTGCCCGCGTAGGCCAGAGCACCAACTACGACAAACTAATTTTGGAAATCTGGACAGACGGCACCATTTCCCCCGAACGTGCCCTCAGCTCCTCCGCACGCATTTTGATCGATCACCTGCGCTATATTGCAGGAATAAATGAAGAAATGCTGGCAGTTGCTGTGGAACGCGAGACGACTGGAAGCCGTTTGAGCAGTGAACTGGCTGAAACGCCGGTGGAAGCCCTGGATCTTTCTGTGCGTGTCTTCAATTCATTGAAGCGCACCGGCATCACCACTGTAGGTGATGTACTCGACCTCCTTGAAAAGGGCGAGACTGCGGTCATGTCCATCCGCAATTTTGGCGAGAAGAGCCTCGACGAACTTCGCGACAAGATGCGTGAAAAAGGCTTTATGAAAGACGAATCATCCTCGGAGAGTTAAGAGATGCGACATCAAGTAGCAGGTTACAGATTAGGACGCACGAAGAGCGCACGTATTGCTCTGCGCCGAAACCTGATCAAACAATTTTTTACGCACGAACGTATTCAGACCACCAAGGCCAAGGCCGCCGCGATCCGTGGCGATGCCGAACGCTTGATTACGCTTGCAAAGAATAGTGAAAGCGGCACACCCGAGCAGAAAGTTAACGCCCGTCGCCTCGCCGTTTCCAAACTGGGCGATAACCAGATCATCAAACGCCTGTTTGACGAGATCGCTCCCCGCTTTGCAACCCGCAACGGTGGCTACACCCGCGTGACGAAACTTGGACCCCGCTTCGGCGACGCAGCCGAAATGGTAGTCCTTGAATTAGTCGAAGAGTAGTTGATTTATGTCATTCTGAGCGCAGCGAAGAATCTCCTCATTATTGGTTGAGACTCTTCGTTCGCAAAGAACGCTCACTCAGAGTGACAAGTAATGGCACGTTACCAAGTGATCCTTGTCTATGATGGCTCCGGGTTTACCGGCAGCCAGCGACAGGCGAACTCCCGCACAGTGCAGGGCGAGTTTGAAAAAGCCCTTCGGAATCTGGGATGGTCTGAAAAATCAGTCATTATGGCTGGCAGAACGGATACAGGAGTTCATGCAATCGGACAGGTAGCCGCATTTGATTTTGAATGGGCGCACACGGCAGACGAACTGCTCAAAGCACTCAATGCGATGCTGCCGCCTGACCTTGCTGTAAAAAGCCTTCACCCAGCCTCGGCAGATTTTCATCCGCGGTTTGATGCTGTTTCGCGGATGTACTGTTATAGGTTGTTTTGCGAACCGATCCGTGACCCATTACGCGAAAGGTTTGCATGGCGGGTCTGGCCATCTTTGGATGGAAATGCCCTCAAACAGAATGCAGATATCTTCCTCGGCACACATGACTTTGCCGCCTTCGGCTCACCGACAACCCCAAAAGGGACAACGGTGCGGACGGTGACAAAGACCGAGTGGAGAAAAATGCCGGATGGTGAGTGGCAGTTTGAAGTGCAGGCTGATGCGTTTTTATATCGCATGGTAAGAAGACTTGTTTTTGTGCAAGTGTCGCTTGCTCACGGAAAAAGCTCGGTTGAGGAAGTCCAGAATGCTTTATCAAAGCAGGGCAAACTTCTTGCGGGGCTGGCCCCCTCACATGGGCTGACACTGGTTGAAGTAAATTATGGATCATTATGAAATGATGTTAAAGAAACGGAGAGACGAAAGTGCAGCAGAAGACGTACTATCCGAAAGCCGCTGAAATTCAGCGCGACTGGGTTGTAATAAATGCAGAAGGGCAGACCCTGGGCCGTTTGGCGGCGCATGTTGCGCACGTTCTGCTTGGAAAGCACAAACCAACTTTCACGCCCGGCGTGGAGATGGGTGATTTTGTAGTAGTGGTCAATGCCCAGAACGTAACTGTGACTGGCACCAAGACCCACTCCAAACTCGAATCAAAGATTTACTATAGCCACTCGGGTTATCCCGGTGGGTTGAAGAGCATTTCTTTGCGCGACCAGCTTGCTACCTATCCCGACCGGGCCTTGCGCGACGCTGTATGGGGCATGCTCCCGCACAACCGCATGGGCCGCGCAGTGCTCAAGCGCTTGAAGATCTATGCTGGCCCTGATCACCCACACCAGGTGCAGACCCCGAAAGTTTTGGAATAAAGAGGTAAGTGAATATGGCTCAATATTATGAAGGCATTGGCCGTCGCAAGGAAAGCACCGCTCGTGTGCGCTTGGTGACCGGCTCCGGCAAGTTCACTGTCAATGAAAAAGATGGCGCGGCGTTTTTCACCCGCCTCGGTGACCTTGATGACATCCTGCGTCCGTTTGGCGCGGTTGGACAGGAAGCAAATAAATATGATGTGACCGTATTGGTCAGTGGCGGCGGCACCACCGGCCAAACCGAAGCTGTGCGCCTCGGCATTGCCCGTGCGCTCCAGATCATCAACGCTGACTGGACATCCGCACTGCGCAAAAAGGGCTTGCTCACTCGCGATGCCCGTGTGAAGGAACGTAAGAAGCCAGGTCTTAAGAAAGCCCGTAAGGCTCCTACCTATACCAAGCGTTAATTTCTTTACAAGCCTTAGGATAAAATATCCTTTAGGGTAATCCGTAGTGCGTAATCCGTAATTTATTTACGAGTTACGAATTACGGATTACTTGTTTAACAATGGAGACAATCATGGACTTCTCCCTCGTCACCTCTACATTTGACACGCTCCGCCTCACCCCGCCCTCGAGGCTGACTCTGCTCGAAGCACAGGAATTTTCGTCCGCGCATTTTCCACCCACCCCTCCCGATGTGGATACGCTAATCCTTGGTATTGACTCACAGCAACTGGCTTTTCAAGTGAAGAAAGTTTTGCTTGCAAATTATCCTGAAGAACATCTGGTGATGCTTGTAGAAAATGGAGAGAAGAAAGAAAAAAGATTAGACATGTTGGATTCGGGTGATTATTCCTTATCAACCTGCCTGTATATTCCCTCCCTGGGAGAGGGTACATCCTTTGAATCCTTTGCTGAAATCGTAGCACACCTACGCGCGCCAGAAGACGGTTGCCCGTGGGACAAGGAACAAACTCACCAAACTTTACGCAAGCACTTGCTTGAAGAATCCTACGAAGCGTTATCCGCCATGGATGTAAATGATCCTTCAGGAATGCGCGAGGAGTTCGGAGACCTGCTCTTGCAAATTATTCTGAATGCCCAGATTGCCAGTGAAAGCAAAGAATATTCGATGCGGGAGATTATCAAAAGCATTTATGACAAGATCGTCCGCCGCCATCCGCATGTGTTTGGAGATGTCAAACTGGATGGAGTTGAGGGGGTACTGCAAAATTGGGAGAAATTGAAAGAAAAGGAAAGAGGCGAGAAGAAAGAAGATAAGGGATTACTTGATGGAGTCCCTGCCGCTCTGCCCGCATTGACCCAGGCTCAGGAATACCAGGATCGTGCCGCGCGTGTTGGATTTGACTGGCCCGAGGTCGAAGGCGTTTTGGATAAGATCCGCGAGGAAATTGAGGAGGTCAAGCAGGCTGAAAACCTCGAACAGGTGACGGCAGAATTGGGCGATCTCTTCTTTGTATTGGTCAACCTTGCCCGCTGGCGCAAAGTGGATGCGGAGTCTGCGCTGCGCGAGGCCAACTTGAAATTCAAGAAGCGTTTTGGGTATGTGGAAAAGGGCGCAAAGGAACAGGGTGGCAATTTATCAGATATGACTTTGGAAGAAATGGATGCTCTGTGGAATGAGGCCAAAAAACTTGGAATGTAATAAGCCTTTTCATTGCGGCATTAATGTCGCGTTACTTTATCTGCAAATTTTCGATTTCGATCCACGCGGGTTCGGGGTTTTCCAAAACTCCGAACCCGATTTTTCCATTGGGGGTAAATGATGCATATTGGTTATCGATCCAGATGACCAAACCCAGCGGCGGATTCGGACTTACGGGCGACACAAACACGAGCACATCATCCACATACCAAGCCACGCGCCTCTTGCCCCACTCCAGCTTGTATCCAAGCCATTGAGTGACATCTACGTTGAGGGCGATTGAATCCTCGTCAATGACCTTACTTAATAATTTTCTTGTCGCTTTGCGTGAAAAAGGAAATGTCAACCCTGCCGGAATTAATAACGAATGGAATTTGGGTGAACAAAAAGATTGTGCCAGGAAGCCCTCCGCAGGTTTGTCATCTGTGAATGACAAATAATTCTGCTGTGATGCACCGAAAAACCAAACTGCATTCGGCAGAGCAGGAAACTGCCAATGCCTGCCTCCAAACCCAAGCGACATGCCGAATGGATCGTTCCACAGTCCGAAGCCCCAAGTGCCGGGTAGGGAAAGGCTTGAAGCTTTTGCACGCAGGCAGAGGCTTAAAGAGTGATGCGGAAACTTCCTGCGCGAGAGTCCGAAATAGTCATCGATCTGTGCAAAGCGATAGCTGGAAGAATCTCCTGCTGGAATCCTCAAGAGATATCCCTTTTCTGTTTTTTCAATGCTTGCGTCGGGGGTGGTTCTTGATTTCATCCTTGCCTGTTGACCAGCCAGATGCCAAGCAAAATCACCGCGCCGCCGATCATGGATGCGATTGTAACTTGTTCATTGAGGACGATCGCGGCCACGACCATGCTGGAGAGCGGCTCGAGAAAAAGGAATGCACCAGTTTGTGCGGCGGGCAGTTGAGCGAGGGCATCGAACCAGGCGATGTAGGCGAAGCCCGTTGTGAAGATACCAAGGAAGATCATTGCCCACCACCCGCGCGAATCGAGCTGTGAAATCTCAGGGATTTTGCCCTGTGCGAAGAAAGCGATTGAGGTGATCAGCCAGCCGATGGTCATCATCCAAAATGTTAAAAGTGTGGAGGGATGTTTTTTCAATCCATCCCGTGAAAGAATGGAAACCACCGCCCAGTTGACAGAACTGATGAGGATCAGAAAATCGCCGACGGTGCCGAACTTGCCGATCATGAGGCTGGAAAAATCGCCTTTGCTGACCACCACCAGCACGCCCAGTATCGCCAATACGATGCCCGATGATTGTAGAAGATTTAGTTTTTCCTTGAGCACCAGCCAGGCGAGAATGGCAATGAAAGCGGGTGAAATCGCCACAATCCATGCGGTGGTGGTGGCTTGTGCAGTCTGCAGCCCGTTTGATTGCAGCCATTGATGCAGGGATATGCCCAAAAAGCCAAGCAAAGTGAAGTACAACCATTCGCCGCCTTTTGGAAGCGCGAATTGTTTTCGCATGATGACGGCCGCCAGCAAAAAAGGAATTCCCATTGCGAAACGGATCCAAACCACGGAGACCGGGGATATCTGCCCGACCGCGATCTTTGTGGCAATGAACGATGCCCCCCAAACAACAACAGCGAAAAGGGCTTCGAGATAGGGGATAAGTTTTGTTTTTGGCATGGTGTCCCTCGAATTGAGATTGTCTATTATAAGGCTTGACATTAATACTGATGGTGATAGATTTCACAAATAGATAATCCTGACCCTTTTTATCGTAAATAAGGAGTTGCCATGTCAGTTCGAATATTATTGATCAATCCGGCCCGCTATTTTATTGCCGATCAAGCCGGGCTTGGATACCTTACCCCTCTGGGTTTAGTGCTGATCGGCGGCCCGCTAATCGATGCAGGTCTTGATGTAAAGCTAGTCGATCATGATATGAACGGCTGGACCATAAAACGCTTATTGCAGGAGATTGGGGAGTTCCAGCCGAACTATATTTTATTGGGACACTCAGGTTCAACTTCGTCACATAATGTGGTTGTTAGCACGGTCAAAAAGATCCGCGAGGCTTTTCCAGAAATGAGGATCATTTATGGGGGCGTGTATCCATCCTATGCTTATCAAAGCATTCTTCAGGAAGTTCCAGAAATCGATATCATTGTCCGCGGGGAAGGGGAGAAGACAGTTGTTGATTTGATTTTAACTTGGGAAAAAGATAATTGCCTCGAAAATGTAGCAGGCATCGTCTGGCGAAGAGGCGATGAAATCATCGTGAATCGCCCACAACCTGCAATCCAAAACCTGGATCAATATCGCCCGGGCTGGGAATTATTGGATTGGCAGAATTATCAAATGTTCGGCTTTGACCATGCAGCTGGCTTGCAGTTCAGCCGAGGGTGCACGCTCACCTGCAGTTATTGTGGCCAGTGGATGTTCTGGAAGAAGTGGCGGCATCGCAGCCCGCAGAATGTGGTGGAAAATATGAAATTGCTCGACGAAAAATATGGAGTAAAAATCATCTGGTTTGCGGACGAGAACTTCGCCGCAGATCGAGATTTGGCAAAACAATTGCTGGAACAGATCGTTGATGTTGATCTGGGGCTTTCGCTAAACCTCAATATGACGGCCGCGGATGTTGTCCGTGATGCGGATTTGCTCCCATTGTATAAAAAAGCAGGAGTAAATTATATTGTGATGGGAGTTGAGTCACTCAAGGATAATGTCATTGTTGATATCCGCAAGAATAACCCGTTTGCGATTTCAAAAGAAGCGGTACGGCTGTTGAGGGAAAATAACATCATTAGCCTGACCAACATCATTTATGGGCTTGAGGAAGAGTCCTGAACAACTCTCTTTGAGAAATTTAAAGGAATGCTGGAACTGGATTCTGATATTTTGAATGCCATGTATCTCACGCCCCACTTTTGGACCTCGGATGGAAAATCCACTGACCCTGAAAAGATCATTCAACCCGACCTGTCGAAGTGGTCATATCGCAATCAGCTTCTAGCTACTCCCTTCCTAAAGCCATTCGAACTATTCCTGGGTGTCAAACTGACAGAGGCATTTTTTCACCTCCGCCCTAAAGCCCTTTGGAGGCTCATTGCTCACGGTGACCAGCGATATTTGCAGATCATGCGTGATTCCATGCTGACGGGAATCTGCGTAGTGCTGGCTGAGATCTGGGAGTTCCTCTTTGATACAAAATTCGTAAAGCAGGGAAGCATGAACAAGATCATTGGCTCTCAAAATCTAAAACGAGATGTATCTCCCCTGGCTTGACCTGGCAAGGGGCGACGAAGCGATCAAAATCATTTACTACCGTTCATGTACCCATGCCAAGAGGAATTAATTCACTTTTGGCTCATAAGGTACAATGTGCCCGTAGGGTATAATATCTACTTCGGAGGCACAATTTATATGGAAATAACCTGGTACGGACATTCCTGTTTTCGTCTCACTGAGCGAAACTTCGCCACAGTCGTGACGGATCCATATGATCACAAGGCAGTTGGTTATGAAGCGCTGAAACTTAAAGCAGAGATCGCCACAGTCAGCCACGATGCACCCGGCCATAACAATCGGGATGCGGTCAAAGGCACAACCCACGTCATCAACGGCGCAGGCGAGTTTGAAATTGGCGGTGTGTTTATCACAGCCGTTCAAACCGCAGGTGGCGGCAAGAAAAGCAAGGATAAAGTCCGCAACACACTTTATGTATTCGATTATGATGGCATCACCGTGGCCCACCTCGGTGACATGCAGGATATCCCCCCTCAAACCGAGGTGGAAGCTCTCGGAACGGTCAATGTGCTCCTGGTCCCGGTGGGAGGCGGAGGCAGCCTTAATGCCGCCAAAGCCGCCGAGGTTGTCAGCCTGCTTGAGCCGAATATCGTCATCCCTATGCACTATTCCACGCCCGATACAAAATTGAATCTCGATTCGCTCAACAAGTTCCTGAAAGAAATGGGCCTCGGGAAGATCGAATCGCAGCCTTCATTGAAAGTCACCCGCTCCGGTCTGCCTGATGAAACAAAAGTTGTTGTGTTGGATTATCAAAAAGGATAATGCCCGAAGGGTATACCATGCCGGTTAAAGTTATCATGACCTGGGATATCGCCGCAGAGCGCGATCAGGAATATTTTGAATTCATCATCGGTGAATTCGTGCCCGGTGTACAAAAGCTTGGCTTGCAGCCTGCGGAAGCATGGGCAACCATCTATGGCTCCTACCCGCAAATTCAGGTTGGCCTGTTCGCCAGCGATGTGCCTGAGGCACGCCGCATCCTTGCATCGTCAGATTGGGTAGTTCTGCAGGAACGCCTCTTTGGTTACGTAAAAAATTATTCACACAAGGTTGTACCTGTCCGTGGCGGTTTCCAGTTTTAAGAGACTTCGGAAGTCTCCAATTAACTTATGAACTTCAATGCTCCTAAAAAGACCTCCGAAGTCTTTTCTCAATACTGGCCGTGGTTTTTCTTTGCCGCGGCTTTTGAGTCTATTATCGCTGTCGCTTTGTCTCTGTTGATTGCCGGTAATTGAACATGCCCCGCCTCTCATCCCAACTTTTAGCCTGGTACCACAAACACAAGCGGACTCTCCCCTGGCGCGACCACCCTGACCCATATGCGGTCTGGGTCTCTGAGATTATGCTCCAGCAAACTCGGGTGGAAACGGTCATCCCATATTTTGAAAAATGGACGAGATTATTCCCTGATATAAAAACATTAGCAGCAGCCTCCGAACACGACGTGCTGAATACCTGGGAGGGACTTGGCTATTACAGCCGCGCGCGGAATCTCCACAAAGCCGCAAAAATAGTCGCCTCAAAATTTAACGGAGAGTTGCCTCGTGATCTGACAACTTTGCGCAGTCTGCCGGGGATTGGTTGCTACACAGTGGGGGCAATTGCATCGATTGCTTTCAAAATGGATGAGCCTACCCTCGATGGAAATCTACGACGCGTTTATTCGCGCCTATTTGATATAACAGAGTATGCAGATTCTCCTGCTGGCGAAAAGATATTATGGGAACTTGCCGCTCAGAATCTGCCGAAGGGAAAAGCTGGTGACTATAACCAGGCATTAATGGATCTGGGCTCGTCTATTTGTTTGCCGAAGAATCCAAGATGTTTATTGTGTCCATTAATGTTGATGTGCAAGGCGCGTGAAAATGGGACTCAGGAATTGCGCCCTATGTTGAAGGCGAAGAAGCAGTCTCCTCAATATGTCCATGCGGCGGGAGTGATCATTGAGCGAGGGCGTGTGCTGTTAAGTCAACGCCCTGCGGATGGATTACTTGGGATGATGTGGGAATTCCCGAATGGCAGAGTGAACGATGACCCTGCCAAGGAGTTAGTCAAAGCCCTTAATGCTGCATACAGGCTAAAGGTCAAGAAAAAAGAGGCGCTGTGTATTGTTCATCATGCATACACTCATTTCAAGGTGACAGTCCATGCGTTTCGGTGCGAGTCTGTATCCATCCCCAAAAATAAGAATTTGAAATGGGTGAAAATAAGTGAGCTGGATGATTTCCCGATGGGGAAAGTGGATCGGCAGATCGCAATTAAAATAAAATGACCGCCTCGCGACGGTCATTTTTGTTTATGACTTGCTCAAGGTAACGAAGACCATGGGTCTGCGTTTTGTTTCCTGATGCAGGTAACTCTTTACCGCATTGACGATGTCTTTTTCATCATCCAGCTTTCCGTCATGGACAACGCTCATCACGCGCTTTTGAACCTCGGGCAAAAGCTCTTCCGCATCCTCTGGTGAGACGAAACCGCGGGTGATGATCTCAGGCTCCTGCAATAATCGACCTGTTAATTTATCCACACTGATGTCAATCAACAGTATCCCATTGCGCGCAAGCTGGCTGCGTTCGCGCATCACATCGTGATCTATATCGCCAATGGATTCACCGGTGACGAAGACGTAATCACCAGGGATGCGCTCGCCGAGTTGCACTTTATTACCGACGAGTTCAACGACCTGCCCGTTCTCAACCACGATGGTATTTTTTTCATCGATGCCTACCTGCATGGCAAGATCGGCATGGCGTTTTAACATTCTTAATTCACCGTGAATGGGCATGAAGTGCTTCGGGCGCACTAGGTTGATGAGCAATTTTTGCTCTTCCTGTGCGGCATGACCTGAAACATGGATCGGCGCAACGCTATCATCGACAACTTTTACACCACGGCGCAGGAGGCGATTGATCGTCTTGCTGATGGTTTCTTCATTGCCCGGAATGGGATGGGAGGAAAGCACGATAGTGTCATTTGGCTTTAAGTCAAACTGACGGTTCGTACCAGCCGATAAACGCCCAACAATGGATGAAGGTTCACCCTGCGAACCCGTGCACATGATGGCAACTTTGTGGTCCTGCATTTGCATGGCCTGGTCAATTGGCACGATCATTTCATCTGGAATGTTCAGGTATTTCATCTTGCGTGCGATCTTAACGTTATCCACCATGCTGGGGCCAGCGAAGGCCATTTTACGCCCGTGTTTGGTGGCGGCATCGGCAACTTGTTGAACACGGGAAATCAATGAAGCGAATGTAGCCACGATCACGCGGCCTTTTGCCTCTGCAAACACCTTGTCAAATGCTGGGCCAATCACAGACTCGGAAGGAGTCCAGCCTGGGCGCTCTGCGTTGGTTGAATCGGAAAGGAGCAGGTCTACACCGCGGGTGGAAAACTCGGAGAGCTTTGCAAAATCTGTCGGCCAGCCATCCACGGGAGTGTGATCGAATTTGAAATCGCTCATGTGAATGACCAGACCCGCAGGCGTGGTAATGCCAATCCCAACCGCATCTGGTATCGAGTGGCTTACATGGAAATATTCAAGGGTGAAAGGCCCTACCTTATTCGATTCGCCGGCCTGGATGGTTTTGATTTGGGCCTTGTGCTGTGAATTGTTTCGCAGCAACTTGCCCTCGATCAACCCACGTGTAAGCGGCGTGGCATAAATGGGTGCGGGGATATCCACGATCAGGTGCTGGATCGCGCCGATGTGATCTTCGTGTCCATGCGTGATGAAAATGCCCAACACACGGTTGGCTCTTTTCTTTAAATACTCGTAGTCTGGGATGATGTAATCCACGCCCAGCATGTCGTTCTTGGGGAACATAATGCCAGCGTCGACCACGATGATGTCGCCTCCAAATTCGTAGGCCATCATGTTCTTTCCCACTTCGCCGAGCCCCCCAAGCGGGATAATTCTTAACTTGTTTTTCTTACTCATATATTTTTATATACCTCTTTTAAAATGTAATTTAAATTAAACCGCTGTGCGGTTAAAAGTCATGGATGGTGGTTTTCAGGTGTTCCAGCGTCTTTTCCCACAAACAAAAAGACCTTCGCTGACTTGCTCGCGAAGGATCGGTACTTGTAAAACACGATTGTTCCCAAACAAACTGCCAAATTTTCAGCAGAAATAAGTCAACTTAACTTTCAATAGTATAGCAGGGCAGGCGGGATTTGTCAAAGCGGATTTCACTTCCACAATAAAATTGACAATCCTTGCCAACTCCTGTACACTTCCCAAATTCATTTTCGGGTCAGTTTCAACAGTTGAAAAGGCGTCCATGGACATAGACCTCGACCTCTACCGTCACGAAATCCGTACCTCGTCCGATCCCCTCGTGCGCCTATCTGCGTTTGATGTTTCGCCCGAGCGCTTCCAGCGTACCATTATCTTTGTTCATGGTTTTGGCGGCAAGGCGGAACAATGGCAATATCAGATGCAAAAGTTTGCGATGGATAACCGAGTTATTGCATTGGACTTGCGCGGGCATGGACTCTCCGATAAGCCAACGACAGGCTACGACATGCCACGCATCCAGGCGGACCTCGAAACTGCTCTGACCCAATTGAAAGTATCCACGCCTTTTGTTTTGGTGGGCCATTCATTTGGCGGCGCCATCGTCACGGACTATGCTGTTAATCACCCCGACCATGTTGAAAAATTGATCCTGATCGCAACCGCAGGGGAATTTAAGTTAAATCCACTTTTACAGTTTTGGTTAAGCCTTCCACTACCGCTCTTGAGAATAGCAGGCCCATTCACGCGTTCCTGGCTTCACGCCCCACCTCATGTTTTGAAACCATTTTATTTTGAGAACCTCGCCAAGTGGAAAGGCTGGGATAATTTCGCAAAGCTGCAAATGCCCACCCTTGTCATTCGTGGGTATCGTGACATCGTCTTTGACCGTCCATTGTTCGAGAAGGTGGCACAGTCCATTCCGGGCGCGGAAGATGTCAGTATCCGCGTATCAGGCCACATGGTCATGTTGGAGAGGCGTGAGGCGGTTGACCGTGCAATCGTGAGTTTCATCAAGGGTGAGCCTAAAAAATCATGGCGTGATTCATCCTTCGTAGCACCCAAAACCTCGCGTGATGAATTTAGAAAAGAACGCACCTGGCTGAATCATTATGATGATGGCGTGCCCTACACGGTAGATGTGCCGCGCATTCCAGCGCATCACTTATTGCGTTCATCGGTGAGGCGTTTTCCGAATCGTCCCGCTGTATATTTTGAAGGTGCAAAACTTACGTATCGAAAATTGAATCATGAAGCCAACCGTTTTGCCAATGCACTGCTCGCATTGGGGCTTGGCAAGGGCGCGCGCGTAGTTTTGTTATTGCCCAACATTCCACAAATGGTCGTTGGTTATTACGGTGCATTGAAGGCAGGTGCGGCAGTGGTGCTGCTCCCGCCCATGAACCAACCCGAAGAACTGGTGAACCAGATCAAGGATGTGGATGCGAGCGTACTCGTTACACTTTCAACCTGGGCTGGCCTTGCAAAACAAATCAAACAAGAGACAGGTGTTCCTCATGTAGTGCTGACCGACCCAGCGGATTACCTTGCGCTGCCGAAATATTTAATTTCACGCTGGCGTAACCGCGGGCTGAATGTATCTAATGCCCTGCATTGGAATCGCTTGCTTGCTCAACACAGCACAAAATCTTCTGCCGTGGAAGTCCTTCCTGAAGACCTGGCTGTCATTATGTACACGGGTGGAACAACTGGGCAATCCAAAGGCGTAATGCTTTCGCATCGAAACCTTGTAGCAAATGCGCTGCAAACCCGTCACTGGCTGCCGGAGGCCGTGGAAGGCCGTGAGAGATTCTTATGCGTTGTACCCTTCTTCCATAGTTACGGTATGACCGCTGCGCTGAATGTGCCCGTCTCCATCGGAGCGGCACTGATCTTAAAGCCACAATTCCAAACTCTGGATGTATTAAGAGCCATTAAGAAATATAAACCCACCATCTTCCCCGGTTCGCCGAACATGTTCTTAGCCATCAATAATTTTCGCGGCGTAAGAAAATATGGGATTAAATCCATCAAGGCTTGTATTAGCGGCTCCGCCCCTCTGCCTGTGGAAGTGCAGGAAGCCTTCGAGAAACTCACCAGAGGTAAACTAGTGGAGGGCTATGGCCTCACCGAAGCCTCGCCTGTGACTCATTCCAATCCACTGGGCAAGAATCGCAGAGTGGGCACCATTGGTCTGCCTTTGCCATCCACCCAGGCCGCAGTGGTGGATCTGAAAACGGGCAGCAAGGAAGTAGCGCCTGGGCAGATCGGCGAGCTGGCTGTTCGCGGTCCGCAGGTGATGATGGGCTATTGGAAAGATGAGGCCGCCACCAAAGAGGTATTAACAGCAGACGGTTGGCTCCTCACTGGCGATGTAGCGCAAATGGATGAAGATGGCTTTTGCCGCATCGTCGCCCGTAAGGCAGATATGTGGTACCCTGAGAAGGCTGGCAGGGAACCCGCCTTTCCGCGTGATGTGGAAGAGGTGATCTACGAGATCCCGCAAATCAAGGAAGTTGCTGTAGTTGCCGTGGCAGGACACCCCTTTGCGTTTATCATTGGTGGCGCGCAAAAGCCAAGCGCCGAAAGTGTGATAGCATACTGCAAACGGAGGCTGCCTCCACATCTGGTTCCGCGCTTTGTAATTTTTATGGAAGAATTCCCCAGAACGTTTATCGGCAAGGTGGTGCGGTACAGGTTACAGGATTTGGTCAAGAAACGAGAGCGAGAAGCGTTTCTTAAAGAGCAGAAGAAAAGGTAATCTTGGAGATTATCTTAGGGCAGGATTGATTGATCCTTACTCCATTCGAACCCCGATTTTGGGTTTGGTGGTGTTCCAATCCCAAGCCCTATCTCAGAGGCTCTCTTTTGAAAACTCATCTACATACTTTTAGTGCACCCGTCAACCAACCCGGATTAACCCATCAGGTAGGTATCTGGGTATTGGGTATAAAATGATCGTGCATCAAAATCAATAATTGGATGCCTTATTTTCTCTCTATGTACGAAAACCGCCCTCAAAACCACCTTGCTATCTCTTGTTTGATATGAAAAATATATTCATTGTGTGCACCCCTGCCCTGTGGCTATTATGGTGACTCGCTAAAGCCCGCAATGGTTACAAAATATCAAAAGCGCATCTCTGGTCCCCTGCTAGACCGCATTGGCATCCACATCGAAGTTCCCAGAGTGGATTATGAAAAATTAAGTGGAGATCGGGTGGGTGAATCAAGTGAAACGATTCGTGCGCGCGTCCAGGCCGCCAGAGATATACAAAATAAACGGTTTTCAAACGGAGAAGTAAGAGACATCGTCTGCAATGCGGATATGCGCGTCGGGGAGGTAAGGCAATTTTGCCAGTTGCAGGCAGAGAGGATGATAACCAGCAAGGGAAACAATAATTTACGAATGTTTTTCATCACTCCTCGATGACTTCGATCTCTCTCCATGCCACCTATGCTGAACTTTGTATCGCCCAACCGATAATCACTGGCATCTCCGCTCAAGGCGCGATGATTTCGATCTCTTTCCATCCGATCCACGAATCGCTCACGGTCGTCTCGATGC
>NZ_JBXMTI010000138.1:0-5209 GCF_057083605.1 Candidatus Villigracilis sp.
GAGTGCATTAACTTTGGCGGATGAAGAATAATAATGTTTTATAAAGTCGCTTGTTATTTTAATTGTTCGGTTATTCAAGGAGACCAATAAATATGCGGTCAACACTCACTAATTTCATAACACCAGATAGAAATGATCCTGATGAAATACGCAGGCGTGGAATTGTAGGTACTTTATCGTTTGGGCTCTTGGTACTATCATTGCTTGCATTGGTGGCAATTCTTGTGTTTTTGTTCAATAATCCCGAAAAGTGGCGACAGCAAGACAATCAATTGACTGTGATTAGTGCAGGCGTTGCGGTTTTTGCAAGTTTGGGGATAATTCAATTAAATAAACGCTCTAGTCGAGTGGCGTCATTGCTCTTGCTGTTACTTCTTGTAACAGTTTCGACTTTCAGCGACACCCCCGAACAATTATCAAATGGACGCTCACTATTCATTTTCACCATCCCTATTGCAATATCCAGCTTAATTCTCGCGCCTACCAGCAGTTTCTTTTTTGCATTTATTAATACACTCATCGTCACTGCTTTGGCAAACCAGTCAGACACGGTACCCAATATTACTGCGATTGTCGGCTTCTTCATGCTGGCGCTTATCTCCTGGCTTTCCTCGCGCAACCTAGAGCAAGCCCTGCTCGAACTCCGTGTCATCAACGCCGAATTGGATCAGCGCGTTATTGAGCGCACACGCGAGTTATCCGAATCTCTTTCACGTGAAGCGGCGCAAGCCAGTCAGCGCGAGGCGATCCTAAATAGTATTGCGGATGGTGTGGTTGTGTTTGACAAGAACAGGACAGCCATCGTTGCCAATCCGTCCATTACATCTTTAACGGGGAAAACGCAGGAATCCATTATCGGGCAGGAAATCGCAAGCCTGGTTAATTCAGAAGGGCTCCCGGTGGAGCAGCGAGGCCGTATCAGCGAAATATTCAGCCAGTCGGGGAGCGTACCAACTTTCCGCGTGAATTGGGGGCGCAAGACCTTGTCTGTTAATGCGGCAGAAGTGAAGGACGTCAATAGTCAGTCTATGGGGACGGTGGCCGTCTTCCGAGATATTACTCGTGAAGCTGAGCTTGAAAAAATGAAAGATACGTTTCTCGCCGTGGTATCCCATGAATTGCGAACACCGCTCAATGCGATCCTCGGATTTGCCGAGATGATCAAGGAGACTGTCTATGGGCCCGTGAACGAGAACCAGCGTAAGGCTTCTGTGCGCATTATGGATAACACACAGCGTCTGTTGTCTATTGTCAGTGAACTTCTGGATCAGGCCCAAATCCAATCTGGCAGAATGAAGATCAATTATGTGCCATGCAAACCAGCCGATTTGTTGACCGACCTGCGGGAAACTATGGAAAAAATTGCGGAAAGCAAGGGGATTAAACTACACACGGAATTAGCCACAGATATGCCTAATACCCTCAACGGCGACCCCCAGCGCTTGCAACAGATCATGATCAACCTGACAAACAATGCCTTCAAGTTTTCAGATAAGGGTAAGGAAGTGCGAGTCTCCATTGGACGGATGGGGGATCAGAAATGGCAGATCCAGGTGACTGATAGAGGAGAAGGCATTCCCCCGGAAGCCATAGACTATGTCTTTGATACTTTTCGACAGGTTGAAGGTTCGGCAACCAGGAAACATGGCGGGGTGGGGTTGGGGTTATCGATTGTGAAGCAGTTGACCGAACTAATGGGTGGTACTATCGTAGTAGCCAGCCAGGTCGGCGCTGGCAGCGTTTTTACAGTTTCCCTGCCTCTCAATACACAATAGGAGCAAATAAATAAATGAATACACTTGCATTAATCATCGAAGACGATCAGGACCTGTCTGAAATTTTCAGTCAGGCCCTCAATGCAGCTGGGTACGAAACTGAAATTATCGGCGACGGCCAGGTTGCGGAGGAACGCCTAAAGCACCTTATCCCTGCCGTGGTTGTTCTGGATATGCACATTCCCCATGTACCTGGAAATATTTTATTGAGACAAATTCGTGCAGACGCGAGATTGAATAAGACCAGGGTGGTGGTGGCCACTGCCGATGCCCAAATGGGCGAGAACATGCGTGGCCATGCAGACCTTGTGTTGATCAAACCCATCTCCTTTACACAATTGCGTGATCTCTCTTCAAGGCTCTTCCCTCATCAATAATTCTGCGCTAAATTGTAGTAACGACTTTAGTCGTTCGAGACTGAATTTTAAATGCGAAGTAAGAACATTAACCACAGAGATCACAGAGTCTACAGAGGTTTTAAAAGTGTTTTCTCCGTGATCTTTGTGGTCTTATTACCCTCTGGGCTGTGGTAAAAAGCTTTTAAGAAACTGTCTCTAAAAACTCCTTTGTGCCTTCGTGTTAAAAAGAATTTTTTAGCTTTACCGCCAGCAAATGACAAATCCACAATCGAAAGCAATGCAAGCCTTTAGCATTCTATGGCTTGGTCAGGCGGTGTCGATCATCGGCAGCGCCATGACCTGGTTCGCATTCACCATTTGGGTTTGGGAGAAAACAGGCAAAGCCTCATCCCTGGCTTATGTCAGTTTCTTTACCTTTCTGCCCTCGCTTATTTTTAGCCCATTCGTAGGCGCGCTCGTTGACCGTTGGAATCGCAAACTCACTCTAATGTTGAGCGACATGGCCAGCGCCATCGCCACTCTGATTGCATTCTTACTTTACATAAACAACTCCCTCGAACTTTGGCATATATATCTGCTCGGCCTGCTCACGGGCATTTTCACCGCATTTCAATATCCCTCCTATATCACCCTTACCACCGTCATGCTTCCCAAAGAACACTACGCCCGCGCCGAAGGCATGATGGGACTCGCGCAAGCCTTTGCCGCCATCATGGCGCCCATCACAGCCGCCCTCTTGCTTCCAAAAATTAAGATTGACGGAATTATGATATTGGACATCATCACATTCCTCGTCGCATTTTCCGCATTGTTGTGGATTAAGATCCCGCCTCCGACTCCGCTGGTAGCTGCTCGCTCAACCCAAAGCGGATTCTTGCGAGAGGTCTCTTTCGGCTTCCACTACATTTACTCCCGCCCCAGTTTACGCGCATTGATCATCTTGTTCATGTTCACGAATTTCTTTCTTGCCATAGGTGCTACGTTGATGACTCCCATGATCCTGAGCTTCACGGGCAGCAAGAGTATGCTGGCAGGCATACAATCAAGCGGTGCATTTGGAGGGATTGTTGGTGGCGTGCTATTGAGTATTTGGGGAGGCCCGCGCAAGCGGATTTATAGCATCCTGCTTGGGGGAGTGGGAGCTTGTCTGTTAGGTGTGGCAGGCCTGGGCTTTGGAAGAGGCGTAATGATCTGGGCTGTCGCAAGTTTCCTGTTCGCTTTCTTCGAGCCGTTTGTGGAAGGCGGGAATCTTGCAGTCTGGCAATCCAAAGTGGAGCTGGGTGTGCAGGGACGTGTGCTCTCAGTGCGCAGGCTCTTAGTGCAAGTCCCGTTCCTATTTGGCACTGCCGCCTCAGGCTGGCTGGCTGACCGGGGCGTCTTCCCGAATTTATTCAACAATAATTATTCTGCGCTGCTCATTATTGCAGGCTTGTGTGGAGCCTCTGCCTTTTTATTCGGGTTCTCCGTGCCCTCGCTTCGAAATGCCGAAGCCATTCTGCCTGACCAAAACATAGGATAAATTTCTGTTGAACAATGAGATTGCTTCGGGCTATCGCCCTCGCAACGACATGAAAATTAAAGGATAAAAATATGTGGCTGTCAATTGTTATTGTGGTTATAGTGCTCGTTATACTGTTTGTCTTCGTGGATCGTGAGATATATTTCTATGAAGGCACGCACCTTTCACCGCGCATACAAGCCTGGCTCTATGATCGCTGGGCTGAAAAATATGACAAGGGCAAGCGCGAGAGTCAACAGCAGGATGCAGAGTTTCTGGCGAAGCCATTAATGGCTGCTCTTGTTGATAACCCCGCTCCCTTTATTTTGGATGTCGCCACAGGTACAGGCCGTCTGCCTTTCGCACTGATGAACGAAGCGGGTTTCAACGGTCACATCGTTGCAGTGGATATTTCACAGGGCATGTTGGAAAAGGCTGCGAGAAAGCTTGCCAATAAAAATGAAGCTGTCGAACTCATGCAATATGAGCAATTCCCTTTGCCTTTCCCTGACGGTTCTTTTGACGCAATCGCCTGCATGGAAGCTCTGGAAGTGATGCCCGAAATGAAAACGCCCCTGGTAGAGATTATGCGACTCCTTCACCCAGGCGGTGTCTTCCTTACCTCTCGCGGCACCGAAGCATCAGGGCGCAAAGCCAAAGTAGTAGGAGCAGATGACTTCAAAGCGCTCCTGCAAAACGCTGGTTTTACCGAAGTTGAAATCACCCCCTGGTGGCGCGTATTTGACCGTGTCTTTGCGCGCAAACCAGGCAAGTCAAATTCAGTTGGTTACAAATCCATAACTGATGTACTGGTTTGTTCCAATTGCAAGCAGATGAAAGTGGAATATCAGGCAACTGGCAATCTAAAATGCATAAACTGTCAAAAAGAATTCGCGGTTGATGAGTTGGGGATCATTGCATATAAATGATCATGCCATTGTACAGAACAGTTAATTCCTGTTAGTTTGAAATGGCTGATCATCCTGCAACAAACAAGGACTTGGAAATTTTCCCCTTCACAGCTGCTACTCATCGGTAGCTCTCGGCTGGTTGAGGATTATTATCGCCATCATCACTGTTATTGTCGTTGCCACCAGCTCTTGGGTTTTCGTAGGCAGGTTTAACAAAGGTAAAGAGTTCACTATTACAAATCTCGCTTCCGTCTGTGCCCTGCGCAATTACATGCCATTGGTATTCACCTCCTGCTGCGATAAAGGCTTCCATGTAGCGTTCACTAATCGGCAGTTTGCAACATTTTTTCAAACACGTTCAGCGCATTTTCAATTCCTTTTTCTGCTCGAATCCTTTGCCCAAGTTCAAAGGCTTTTTGTTTTACTTGGGGATTGCCGACTCCCAAGTGAATAGCTTCCAGCAGGCGCTTGGCAGTCAGTTCCTTATATCGAATAGGTTTAGGACCTACACCTAACTCCGCAATCTGTTCCCCCCAATAGTGTTGGTCAAATACAAACGACACAATGCAGGATGGTATCCCAGAGCGAAGACCAAAGGCAGTTGTGCCTGAACCGCCATGATGAATCACCATCGCCATTCGTGGAAACAGCCAATCGTAAGGGGCA
>NZ_JBXMTI010000139.1:0-39893 GCF_057083605.1 Candidatus Villigracilis sp.
ATCCTGGGGCTGGACAAGGTCCCAAGGGTCGGGCTGTTCGCCCGTTAAAGCGGTACGCGAGCTGGGTTCAGACCGTCGTGAGACAGGTCGGTCTCTATCCGCTGTGGGCGTAAGGGATTTGAAGGGATCTGCTCCTAGTACGAGAGGACCGGAGTGGACAGACCTCTAGTGTGCCAGTTGTTCCGCCAGGAGCATCGCTGGGTAGCCATGTCTGGCAAAGATAACCGCTGAAAGCATCTAAGTGGGAAACTTGCCCTAAGATTAGATCCCTGTGACCCGTAAGGGTGTAAGACCCCAGATAGACTATCTGGTTAATAGGCAGTGTGTGTAAGCGCAGCAATGTGTTAAGCTAAACTGTACTAATGGTCGAGGGCTTCCTTCCGTGATGCGGAGAACTTGGTACTTTTCAAACATACATCAATGAATGGTCTAAAGACCACATTTGCTATTCAGGAACAATTTTGTGAAATTGTCCCTTGGTGATTTGAGCGACGTGGGTACACCCGGTCCCATACCGAACCCGGTAGTTAAGCACGTCAGCGCCGATGGTACTTGGAGGGCGACCTCCCGGGAGAGTAGGTCATTGCCAAGGGGCTTTTCTTTTTAATATATTACGTGCGGGATTTCTTTCGTATGTAGCATGTTGCAGCCTAAGTTCGTGTTTTCAAGGCTGCGTGTGCGATGTTTGAAAATTTTCATGTAGAAAGTAGGTGAATTTCATGGCTTCAGTAAATTTACGTAATGGTGAGTCGCAAGACTCCTTACTCAAGCGCTTTCGCAAGAAAATAGTTAAAAGCGGTATTTTAAGCACTATCCGCAACAAGCGCTGGTTTGTATCCAAAAGCGAACAGCGCCGAATGGCGAAAAAGAAGGCGATCCGCCGCATAAAGCGACGCGCCTTTAAGGATAACGAGTAAGAAGAACAGGCAGGATGTGTGTATGACAAAAGAAGAAGGCAAAATCAAGGTCGATGGTCTTGTGATTGAGGCGCTGCCTGGAACACAATTCCACGTGCGGCTTGACAATGGACATGTAGTGCTTGCCTATCTTGCGGGCAAAATGCGGAAACACTATATTCGCATTCTCCTGGGAGATCATGTGTCCATGGAGATGTCACCTTATGACATGACACGCGCCCGAATTACTTTTCGTCAGCGTAAGAATGCCCCTTCCGCTCCTGTTCAAAGTTAATCATCCGATTGCGATTACCAAAGTCCTCCGTGAAAGCGGGGGACTTTTTGTTTTCGCGGACTCGCCCATTCGAACAAATGCCACGTGCAGAATCTTCTCAGCCCTGCACGAATCGTGTATAATGCCGAAAGTAGACTTGGCTGTGGAATTGTCTTTTCCCACAGGTTAAAATCAAGGAGTATTGAAGCGTAATTTTTGATCGTTCGGTCATTGAGTTCGTTTCAGGTTTTTGATGAAGACCTTCGGCTGAGTCTGTACGACAGCCGATTTTCTATTTCTTTGAGAAAAGCAGGTAAATCTCGTGGCTTCAGTAAATTTACGTAATGGTG
This sequence comes from Candidatus Villigracilis sp., assembly GCF_057083605.1. NCBI lineage: Bacteria > Bacillati > Chloroflexota > Anaerolineae > Anaerolineales > Candidatus Villigracilaceae > Candidatus Villigracilis > Candidatus Villigracilis sp. The sequence goes on from NZ_JBXMTI010000139.1 coordinate 1,521, forward strand.
AATCTCAAGATTCTTTGCTCAGGCGTTTTCGTAAGAAAATAGTTAAAAGCGGTATTTTAAGCACCATTCGCAACAAACGCTGGTTTGTGTCCAAAAGCGAACAGCGGCGAATCGAAAAGAAGAAGGCAATCCGTCGCATCAAACGACGTTCTTTCAAGGAAACTGAATAGATCGAGAGGTGTGTATGACAAAAGAAGAAGGCAAAATCAAGGTGGATGGCTTGGTGATAGAAGCGTTACCAGGTACTCAATTCCGTGTGCGGTTGGACAACGGCCATGAAGTACTGGCTTACCTCTCCGGCAAGATGCGCAAGCACTATATCCGCATTTTGCTTGGTGACCGTGTTGCGCTTGAAATGTCTCCCTATGATATGTCGCGTGGACGCATCACCTTCCGTCAGCGCAAGCAAGCTCCCGCGGCTCCTGTTCAGGAATAATCCCCGTTTATTTTCTTCCTGTAATCAAAAAGGCTTCCACTTCGGAAGCCCTTTTGATTTAACCTGCCCATCCTCATGGCAACTCGCGCCATGACCCCAATACTTTCATATAGTTGGCTCGCTCAAATGCTGCCGGCTCGCGGACATTTTTCTGGGACATGCTTCCCTGCATCTGCTCGATGGACTCGTATTCCCGCTCCTTCATCCACTCTTCCAATTCGCTCAAGATTGGACCGATAGCCTGCTCGCCACGATGGAGCAGATTCGAAGCTGTCATCGCCACCTTCGCCCCAGCCATCATGGATTTGATAACGTCCTTCGCAGTGTGTACTCCGCTTGTGAGCGCGAAATCTGCATTGACCTTGCCATACAAAATCGAGATCCAGCGCAAGGGCAGACGTAAGTCTGAAGAGGTACTCAGGTCCAGGTTGTGGAGGATGTCCAATTCATCCAGGTCGAAATCGGGTTGGTAGAAGCGATTGAAAAGCACCAGCCCGTTTGCGCCGGCATCGACAAGCCTGCCTGCAAAATGAGGCAGGCTTGTGATGAACGGACTGAGTTTCACAGCCAGTGGAATCTTGATCGCCGCGCGGATCTCCGCGACCAGTTCTGCCTGTGCAGCCTCCACATCTTCGCTTTTCAAATTGGGGTCGGTAACCAAATAGTAGAGATTTAATTCCAGCGCATCTGCACCAGCATCCTGAATCTTTTTTGCGTAACTCGTCCAGCCGCCCTTTGAAACGCCGTTCAAACTGCCGATGACGGGAATACTCAAGGTTTTCTTAAGCGCAGATAACTGGTTAAGATATTTTTCTGGACTGATGCCGTACAAGCCGCCGTCAGGCAAATAGGATCGGGCTTCGGAATAGGAGTCGGAATTACGAGTCAGGTAATGGTCCTGTTCGAGCGATTCGTGAGTGATCTGTTCCTCGAAAAGGGAATACATGACGATGGCTGAAATCCCTGCCTCCTCCAACTTGCGTGCCGTGTCTAGTTTTTTTGAGAGGGGAGAGGCCGAAGCGACGAGCGGGTTCTTTAATTTCAGACCAAGATAGGTCGTGGAAAGATCGGTCACGGCTTTTTCTCCTCGCTGCCGTTCCCATTTCCATAATGCATGGACGCCATCTGCTGATAGAGAGTCCAGCGCGCTTTGGCATCCTGCTGTGCTTCCGACATTAATTCCTCGGCGCGATTTTCATCCAATTGTGTGAGCATCTTGTAGCGTGTTTCGTTGTAAGCATATTGTGACATCGGGATGCTCGGTTCCTTGGATTCGATGACAAGCGGGTTTTGCCCCTGCTCAACCAGGCGCGGATCGTATCGATACATGGGCCAATGACCGGACTGTACCGCGAGCTTTTGTTGTTCGAGGCCTTTCGCCATATCATAGCCATGCGCGATGCAGTGGCTGTACGCGATAATGAGTGAAGGCCCATCATAGGACTCGGCCTCGATCATGGCTTTGAGTGTTTGCTGATCGTTCGCGCCCATGGCAATACGTGCCACATAGACATAACCATAGGACATCGCGATCAGGCCAAGATCCTTCTTTGGCATACTCTTGCCGCCCATGGCGAATTTTGCAACTGCCGCGCGCGGCGTGGATTTGCTGGCCTGCCCGCCTGTGTTTGAATACACTTCGGTATCCAGCACCAGGATATTGACGTTTCGGCCAGATGCCAGCACATGATCCAAGCCGCCGTAGCCGATGTCATAAGCCCAGCCGTCGCCACCGATGATCCACACACATTTCTTCACGAGGCTGTCTGCAATGCTAATGAGGTCTTTCGTGCGGCTATCGTTTGATTTTCCAAGTTTGCTCTTTAATTCAGCAACACGTTCGCGTTGCGCTTCGATGCCCGTTTCATCGCTTTGATCTGCATTCACGATTGCATTCACCAAATCTGCGCCAAGCTCTTTTTCAAAACTCTTTAGCAATTCAAGCGCGTACTCATTTTGCTTATCAATCGTCAGGCGCATGCCCAGGCCGAATTCCGCGTTATCTTCAAACAGCGAGTTGGACCATGCTGGCCCGCGGCCCTTTGCATCCACAGCCCAGGGCGTGGTGGGGAGGTTGCCGCCATAGATGGAAGAACAGCCCGTTGCATTCGCGATCACCGAGCGGTCACCAAAGAGTTGCGAGACCAGTTTCACATAAGGCGTTTCACCGCATCCCGCGCACGCGCCGCTGAACTCAAATAACGGACGGAGCAGTTGTGAATTTTTGATCGTGGAAGGATTAAACAACTTCCTGTCCATGTCTGGGATATTCATGAAGAAATCCCAGTTCTTTGCTTCGGCTTCGCGCAAGGCCGGCTGCGGCGCCATATTGATCGCGCGTCGTCCCACCGTGCGTTTATCCTTCACAGGGCAAACTTCCACACATAAGGTACAGCCTGTGCAATCCTCGGGCGCGACCTGCAACGTGTATGCCATGCCCTGCGAAAATTCCTTGAACTTCGACGGCATGTGCTTGAAGGTTTCAGGCGCATCCGCCAATAATTTTTCATCATATACTTTATGGCGAATGACCGCATGTGGACAGACCATCACGCACTTGCCGCATTGAATGCACAAATCCGCATCCCACACTGGGATTTCAAGCGCGAGATTTCGTTTTTCCCATTGTGTTGTGCCAAGTGGGAAAGTGCCATCCACTGGAAAAGCGGATACTGGGATATTGTCGCCATCGGAGTTGATGATTTGCCCGAGTACATCGCGGACAAAGGCAGGCGCTTCAGCCGGGACCGAGAGTCGGCGCGTCGTCTTGGACGTTACCTTCGCCGGAACTTTGACCTCAAAGAGATTCTCGATGGTCGCATCCACAGCCTCGAAATTTTTCTTGACGACAGCTTCACCGCGTTTGCCATAGGTCTTTTCAATGGCATGTTTGATCTCTTCGATGGCCTGCTCACGCGGCAGGACGCCAGAAATGGCGAAGAAGGCCGTCTGCATGATGGTATTCATACGCCCGCCCATGCCTGTCTTGTCGGCGACATCGTAACCGTTGATCACGTAGAACTTGAGTTTCTTCTCGACGATATCTTTCTGGACTTCCACAGGTAGGTGGTCCCAAATTTCATTGGGACCGTACAAGCTGTTGAGCAGGAAGGTACCGCCGGGCTTTGCATACTTGAGCATATCCACACGCTCAAGGAAGGTGAACTGATGGCAGGCGACAAATGTAGCTTCATTCATTTCGATCAGGTATGGCGCACGGACAGGTTGGGGCCCGAAACGCAAATGAGACATGGTCACCGTACCAGACTTCTTCGAGTCGTAATAGAAATAGCCCTGGGCATAGTTATCGGTCTCTTCACCGATGATCTTGATCGAATTCTTGTTTGCACCAACGGTGCCATCTGAACCTAGGCCAAAGAACACACAACGCACCGTTTCTTCAGGTTCGATCTTAAAGGAGGAATCTACCTCAAGGCTGGTGTTTGAAACATCGTCATTAATACCCACTGTAAAGTGGACCTTGGGTTCGGTTTTCTTCAATTCATCCAGCGCGGCTTTTGCCATTGCTGGGGTGAATTCCTTCGAGGAGAGGCCATAGCGCCCTCCAATAACTTTGATGCCGGGGCGGTTGGCTTCAACGAGAGCATTGACCACATCGAGGTAGAGCGGCTCGCCGGAAGCACCTGGTTCTTTTGTGCGATCAAGTACCGAAATGCCTTTTATGCTCTTTGGCAGCGCCTTCACGAAGTGCTCAAATGAGAATGGACGATATAAGCGCACACGTACCACGCCGACCTTTTCACCTTTTGCAACGAGATATTTCACGGTTTCTTCGGCTGTCTCGCCGCCGGAGCCCATTACAACGATCACGCGTTCAGCATCGGGATGACCCGTGTAATCGAACAGGTTGTAGTGGCGGCCCGTGACTTTGGCGAACCTGTCCATCATTTCCTGAACGATACCGGGGGTGGCAGTATAGTAGGGGTTGGACGCTTCACGCATCTGGAAATAGACATCGGGATTCTGGGCCGAACCGCGTAATACGGGATGCTCCGGGGAGAGTCCGCGTGCTCGATGAGCACGTACCAGGTCATCGTCCACGAGAGAGCGGAGTTCTTCATCCGTAAGTTGATAGATTTTTGTTACTTCATGGGATGTACGGAAACCATCAAAGAAATGCAGGAAGGGGATGCGCGACTTGAGTGTGGCCATTTGTGAAATGGCGGCAAAGTCGTGAGCTTCCTGAACTGACCCGGAAGAGAACAATGCCCAACCAGTCTGACGACATGCCATTACATCCTGATGGTCGCCATAAATCGAGAGAGCATGTGCCGCAATGGCGCGCGCCGCCACGTGGAAGACGGTGCTGGTGAGTTCGCCCGCGATCTTATACATGTTGGGGATCATCAACAATAAACCTTGCGAGGCAGTGAAGGTAGTGGTGAGCGCGCCTGTTTGCAACGCGCCGTGGACTGCGCCAGCCGCGCCGCCCTCAGATTGCATCTCGATAACCGCAGGGATCGTGCCCCATAAATTCTTTTTGTCCTTGGCTGACCATTCATCCGCGAATTCACCCATGGCGGAAGAGGGGGTGATGGGGTAAATGGCGATCACCTCGCTGAGACGGTGTGCAACAGAGGCAGTGGCTTCATTGCCGTCGATCGTAACGATATTCTTATTCATGCTTGCTCCTTTGAGAACAGGTTAATAACCTGATTAATTCTTCAAGGTATAAGTGTATCCCCGTTGCGGACTGGCAGTTAGTTATGTTCGGCTTAAATATGCGTGCATGTTGTCATATATTGGACAGGATTTGTGGGAATAAAAAAACGGCGGTTATTAGCCGCCGTTTCAGAATTTTATGCTTGTGGAATTTCTTCCAGTGAGTAAAAGATTTTTGCACCTTTTTCCTTGGCCACATTTACCATTTGATCTGCGCCAGTGGATGCACCTCCCACACGAAGAACGGCATCGCATTTATCCAACAACCTGACGGCGATGGGATGAAAAATCTCGTTGAATGCATCATCGCCAATTTGTGTTGAGCCAGCCAGTGCAACCAGTGGAAGTGCAAACCATTCACCCAGCACGGGGATATGTCCCTTGCGGAAGATGGGCAAGGCAAAGGATTCCATTAAGTGAACATTTGCCTGTATTTTTTTGGGGTCATCATTCGTGCCGGAACGATAAGGGCCCGCAATGAGTATCATAAGTGGTTTGTTCGGCATATGCTCTCCTTTAAGATTCTTCTAAAGAGTATTGTTTTTTGGAGATAGGGAAATAGCGCCAGAGTTGAACGATCAATGTTCCGATCCCAACAAGGATGATGCCTAATATCTGTCGGAGGCTAAGGGGCTCATCCAGAAACAACCATGCCATGATCGCAATTTGTGGCAACATGGTTCCATTGATAATACTGGATTCAACCGCTGTCAGAGTTTGCAGGGTCCTATTCCAAAGGGTGAACGCGAATGCGGTGTTGACGAGCGCGAGCCAGACAATGATCATCCATTGTTGTGTGTTCAAGGTTCCAAAACCCTGGGTTGTGTAACCAATCGCTAGTAATAAAGAGCCACCGATACCCATGCTGACGACTGTAACGATAATGGGTGGTAGTTTGCTGTTTAAATTCACGTACCTTCCATAAATTGCAGACCCTGAATTTGCCAACAGCCCGATCAGGGCGGCCAATAAGCCCAATATTTGCCCGGTTGGCGTGGATAGCGGCAGGAAATAAATTATTGCACCAAGCACGGTGAGGAAGATCCCCACCCATTGCATGGCTGAAGTTGATTCATGTTTGTTGATGCTTCCGTAAAAAGCAACGAGAACAGTGGAGAAGTTCAGGATCAATGTCAGGGTTGCGGCAGGTAGTAATGATAGGCTCACAAACTGTGCACCTTGTGTGATCGTGTAAAATGCGAGCCCAAGCACAGTCAATTTGCCCCAATTTTGAATCGTTAAATTTCGGAGAATATTGAAGTTGACAGGATTAAAAATAATGAATGGGATCAGGCAAACAAACGCAAGTGTATATCTTAATCCAGCAAAGGTGATCGAGGGCAGGTCAGCTTTCAGCCCGATCTTGATCAATATCCAGGAAGTTGACCACAGAAACGTCACAAATAAAGCTTGAGCAACAGCACTAAGATGAGGCTTGTTTGGCGGTAGGTTCTGCATGTACTATCATCATTATTTCAAATATTCGTCCAAATATGGTCTCGCCAGCAACAAGGCCGCCAATGACTTGGCATCCGGCATATCACCGCGTTCAGCCATGGCAATTGCTTCCTTTATGGGGATTTTCTCAATGGATAAAAACTCATCATCATCCGCCTCAAGTGGATTTTCTTTTAAGTCTGTAGCCAGGAAAACACCCATGAATTCTGTGGAATATCCGGGCGCAAGATAAAACTCACCAACTTTCTTAAGCAAGCCTGCTTCCATGCCCGTCTCTTCGCGGATCTCGCGTGCGGCACATTCTTCAAAAGGCTCATCGCCGTCGCGTGTACCTGCGGGCAATTCGAGCAATTCCATGCCTGCCGCGTGGCGGTATTGACGCACGAAAAGCAAATTACCCTGATCATCCATGGGGATAATGACGACAGAGCCGCCGTGATCCACAATATCGAATTTTGTTTCGCGTCCATCGGGTGCTTTCATATAATCACGGCGGATCGTGAAGGCACGCCCCTTTAATAATGTTTCGGAACGAAGCAATTCAAATGGCATGAGGCTTTTCCTTTTGAAAATAAAAAGAAAAAAGCCCAGGCATATGACCTGGGCTTTTTTCTTTGGATATTACGGTATCTTCAACTGCTGCCCAGCGGTCAAACTAGCTGAAACAGAGATGGAATTTGCCGTTGCGATTGCGGCTGGCTCAACATCACCGTACTTGCACGCCACCCCGTAAACCGTTTCATCGCTTGATACAACCGTGTAAGTGGCCGGGTGAGCCGTAAGCGCCCGGTCAAAGGGAAACACTCCGCTTTGAGGGATCTTCAAAACCGTTCCAGAAACAAGGCTGTTTGCCTCAGCGCTGGTCAGACCGCTAAGTGCGAGCAACTCATCAGGGTCTACATTGAAGCGGCGCGCAATACAATATGGAAACTCACCTTTTTGCAGAATATAGGTGGTTGGCCTTACACCAGGAATGGAAGTGGCGGCAGCCGGAACTGCGTTGGTGGGTGTGCTAACGGCATTGGTCGGTGTGCCGGGAGTGTTGGTTGCTGGAGCAGGTGTTACAGTGCCAACCGCTTGCGGGGTAAGGACAGTACCAGTAGTAATTGCTTGTGGCGTACCGGGGGTGCCGCCTGCTGCGGATGTTTGTGCAGCCGAAGTCTGCTTGGCGAATTCCTCGATCATTGCCATTGGGTTTTCAACAGAAGGGAAGGGCGAAACGAACAACCCGGTCGGGATCAAGGTCGGCGTTGCGGCGGGTGCTGCAGATAAAGATTGCGTGCAGGCAGAAATCAACATTGTCGCTACCACAAAAATGAAGATCACCAGCAAGCCGCGTTGTTTGTTGCTCATAGATTCTCCTCTTTCAATATAATCAACGAAGGATGGTAGCACATGACGTTTAATGCGTCAAGCGGTACATCATGGATTGCAATTAAAAGGCAAGATTATTGATTCGATAACGCTTTCGCTTCCCACTTGACCTTTAGCCTGCACCTGTTTCCAGACAGTGCACAAGCCTCGGCGCATTCGCGCATCCTCAGCCAGCACCATAGTGGACAGGTCTTCAGCGGTTTTGAAATCACCTGTCAGTGCATAGGCTTCGATAAATATCAGCCACTCGTTCTGGTCTTCTGGTTTGAATCCTGGTGCAACGGCTTCATTTCCAAGTGATACCATCTGTTCATAATTCTTATTCTGCTGGGCAAGTTCTGCCTTTGCAAAATAGTAGCACCATTCGTGCGCAGGCTCAGTGAAGAAGACAGGCGCGGCAGGTGTATCTGTTTCTGTGATGATGCGCGATAGGTCGGAAAGTGGGATTGCCTTCGTCAGTACTTCTGGCAAATTGGCATAAATTTCCTCATCACCACGCGCAGGGTCGAGCACACGCAGGCAGCCATTAATTGGCATGTAGATCACCACCGCATTCGACGTGGAACTGTGGAAGTTAATAGTGCGGTATGGATAGTTAATATCAATTCCTGGTTCCAGCGCGGGCAATGTGGAGCCGCCAATTCTTTTTTCAGTGTAAAGCAATATATAAGGAAGGTCGGAACGGGTGTATTTAGGTGCATACATCCAATTGATGGGCGCGGTGAACGAGAGATCGGTTTCATAGTCAATCGGCATCTGGTGGGTGAGCAGAACGGTATTCGATTCCAGGGTAGGCATACGCCAGGCCATTTGCCAATAGATTTCCCCTTGCTTTTCCCAATCTCTGCGGAAGATATTGGCGTTGAAAAATTGCTGTCCGATGCCGAGGGAGATGAGCACGGCATAGGCATACATCTTGATGCACTGATTTTTAACCAGCAGTTCCACCAGCCCGATGGTTAGTAGACTCCCTCCGATCATGATGGAGATCATGAACCTGTCAAATGAAGATTGCAATGTCAATGGAAGACCTGCGGCTAGAGATGGCAGCCGACCCAGCAATATTCCAATGATGCCAATGAGGATTAGTGAAACCGAAAATGACCTTTCATCGCCTTCTTCCGTTTGCGCGAAGCGGAGAAGATAAGGCGTAAGCAATGCCAAGGAGAGCGCAACCAGGCTGAGGGTTAAGAGTGAAGCGGGCGCGGGCAGGGATGAAAATGTCAAAACGAGGACTTGTATCCAAATGTAGAATCCCGCTTTCCAAACTGCATCCAGCGCTTGGGTCAAAAAATAAATCAGGTTCGGTGATTGCGTGGCTGTGACCTCGTAGGAGGTATACGGGCCGAATCTGTAATAGTAAATGAGCCAGGCCGCGTTGAGAATCCAGATCAATAAATAAGGCCACCATACTTTTATGGTCTTCTTGAATCGCTCGATTGGATTTCCTTGAAAAAAGAAAAATAAAAAGAGAAACCGCAAACCTTCAAGGCCAAAGAAATATTCTGTTGGAAAGATGCCGCATAGTTGCATGAGCAATGCGATGATTGTGTAAGTGATGGGTCTTTCAGATCTTATCGCTTTGAAGGTGAAGCCAAATGAAAGCAAATAAAAAATAAATGGGATGAGTTCCTGGTTGATATGTGTGAGCGCCACCCAGTGCTGGCTATACCCAGGAAAAACTAAAATGAAAAGCGCTGCAATCAATCCGATCCTTGGTTGAGTTGGCCAGATCTGTTTGAAAGCCCACCAGGTTGTGATGCCGATAATGAAGCGAATGACCAGTGCAAAGATTTGCCAGTAGAGTGGAGCAGGCGGAATTAAACTTGTTGTGAAATAAAAAATGGGACCGAGAAACGGACGAAAAGGTGCGAAGGCTGTGTTGAACTCAGCGGGGCCAAGGAATTTTGCGATCCATGCAAAGGGCCAGTCGTCCCAATAAAAACCTGTGAAAGGGAGCAGCAAACCATAGGCAGCGATGGTAATCACCGCAAAAAGAAGAGATGTGAACTTTTGTGATTTGATGAATTGCAGCATGTATGAAATTATAACAACAGGGGGCTGGTTATTGAGACAATGGGCGCGTGATTATTTTATTACTCAGTTTGCTTCCTGCGCCGTCTCGGCGCAGGAATTAATCAGAAAACGCCGCCGAGGACTGCGGCTGGAGCTAATATGTGTATGGCTATTTTATTACTGCAAAGATGTTAATCGCCTGAAGTTTCCCCTCGAATGTGGTCACACCCAGGTCTTCCACTTGAATGTTTCCCGGTAGTTTTGTGCGAGTGGATCTGTCGATCAGGATCGGTTTGCCCGCCAGCTTTGTATGTTTCTCTATGCGCGCGGCCAGGTTGACAGCATCGCCGATGCAAGTATAAGTTGCGCGGTGTTCCGTTCCAGTGAAGCCCGCCACCATTTGACCAGTTGCAATACCAATGCCGATTTTGATGCTCGGCCTATTTTGCCTGGCTTGCTGCTGATTGAAGAGTTCGAGCATCTCCTTCATTTCCAGTGCGGCAAACACAGCACGCTCACAATGATCTTCATGGGGAACAGGAGCGCCAAAGATCGCCATCAGCCCATCGCCGACGATCTGATTCACCGAGCCACCATGGTTTGTAATGGCATCGAACATCAGTGCGAAGTAGTCATTCAACATTTCGATGATCTGCGCGGGAGGGTTGGTCTCGGTGATGGATGTGAAGGAACGAATATCCGCGAACATAACTGACGCGTCTACAAATTTCCCACCCAGTGAAAAGCCCGATCTCAGCAATTCTTCCGCCACCTCCTTTGTTGTGAAAGTGCGGATCAGCTTCCGCTGTTCATCGCGCAGGTGTTTTTTCTCAAGGCTGGCGTTGACGCGTGCCCTCAGTAAAATGGGATTGACAGGTTTATTGAGGTAATCCTCCGCGCCCAATTCGATGCATTTGACCACGCTGTCCAACTCATCCAGCGAGGATGTCATGATAATGGGAATGTTGCGCAGTTCAGAATCCTGTAAACAGGTTTCTAGCACCTGATAGCCGTCCATTTCGGGCATTTCGATATCCAGTAAAACCAGATCGAAAGAGTCGTCGGCACGCAATTTTTCCAGCGCTTGCCTGCCGTTTTCAGCCGTCTCTATCTGGTGACCGAGTTGCTCAACCCCGCGGGCCAGCAGGATACGGTTGACTTTGTTATCATCCACAATCAGCAGATGACCTTGCTTATGGGGCGACGTCATGCGCGCATTCCCTTTAATTCTTCCACAGTTTGGGCAAACGCTTCTTTCAGGACCTCAAGCCTGTCCCCGATATCCAGATTGTTTTCCCGCCCCATGCCTTCCAGTTCCTTCGCGAGGGATGCCAGTTCGACTGCGCCAAAAGTATTGGCGTTGGATTTCATGGAATGTGCGTTCCTGCGAAATGACTCGGCATTCTTCGACTCCAGCGCGGCTTGCATGGCATCGAGCATATTCGGGCCATCTTCGAGGAAGGCATCGATCAATTCGTTGATGAAATCTTCACCGGATAATTGTTTGAGTTCTTCAAAGGTCGCTTTGTTGATTGATGACATCATGTCTCCAAGTAATCTGGAATCCGCCAGCTTGCTGGCGGTGCGGGAGCAAGCTCCCGCAATCCAGAGATTATTTCCTCTCCACCTTCATCAACGCTTCCACCAATTCGTTGACCCTGATCGGCTTGCTGACGTAATCGTTCATGCCTGCCGCGATGCACATTTCACGGTCACCTTCCATGGCGTTGGCGGTCATGGCGATGACATGAGGCTGTGTGACCTTCGTCAACTTGCGGATGTTTCTGGTGGCATCCAGCCCGTCCATCTCGGGCATTTGGACGTCCATTAATATAACATCATATTTTTGCCGTTCGATGGATTCTATCGCCTCAATGCCGTTTGATGCAACGTCGGCACGGTAGCCCATTTGCTCAAGGATGCGCAAGGCAAGTTTTTGATTCACGGCGTTATCTTCGGCCAGCAGGATGCGCAAGGGATGATGCTTTGCCATGTCCGCATCCATGACGGGTTTCGTAGTTGGTTGAGGCTTGGGGGTGACAAGGCTGCTCGAGAAGAGACCAGCCAGGGTGTCGTAAAGAGCCGAGGGTTTTAGCGGTTTGGTCAGATATGCAGAGAAGTTCAATTCATCCGCACCGAGTTCACGCCTGCCAAGAGAGGTCAAAAGGATGATGGGCAGGGACTTATCATCCCGCAATTTGCGGATCTCGCGTGTGAGCATCAGGCCGTCGAGTTCGGGCATGTGCATGTCGGTGATGATGAGGTCGAAGGGCTCGCCATCCTGAATCCATTGCAGGGCTTCACGCGGAAATTCCGCTTCGCGCGAAGTCACGCCCCATTTTTCGGTTTGAAGTTTGAGGATGCGGCGATTGGTGGCGTTATCGTCCACAATGAGCACGCGTTTGTTATGCAGTATGGATTGTATGCCTTTGATATCGCGCGCTGTTTTGCGCTCGGTAACTTTTGCAGGCTCGGCTTGGATGGTGAAGATAAACTTTGACCCCTTGCCAATGCCTTCGCTTTCGGCGTGCATTTCGCCCCCCATCATTTCGACTAAGCGTTTGCTGATGGCAAGCCCCAACCCTGTGCCGCCAAATCTGCGGGTGGTGGATGAATCAGCCTGTGAGAACGATTGGAAGAGACGCGACATATGACTCTCTGAAATGCCGATGCCGGTGTCGCGGACGGAGAATGTCAACGTAGTAGCGACTTCAGTCGCTTTACTCTTTGAACGACTGAAGTCGTTGCTACCTTTCTTGACTGTAAGTACCACCTCTCCCCTCTCGGTGAATTTGATGGCATTGCTAAGCAAGTTGATCAGAATCTGACGTAGGCGCGTTACATCACCTATGATGCCTGCGGGCACATCGTCATCCATGATGTAGGCGATATCGAGTCCTTTTTCGATGGCGCGGCCGGCCGTCAGGTCCAATGCGGATTCGAGGCATTCGCGCAAATCGAAGGGCTGATGCTCCACATCCATCTTGCCCGCTTCGATCTTGCTGAAGTCCAAGATGTCGTTGATGATCGCCAGTAGAGCATCGCCCGAATTGCGGATGGTTTCGGCATAGTCGTGCTGTTCTTTGTTTAACTCGGTGTCCATCAGCAATCCACTCATTCCGATAACAGCATTCATCGGCGTGCGGATCTCGTGACTCATGGTGGCAAGGAAGGAACTCTTGGCCTCGTTGGCTTGTTCGGCTGCGGCGCGCGCTTCCTGTGCTTCTTTAAAGAGGCGCTGAGTCTCATCGAAGAGGCGCGCATTTTCAAGCGCGACGCTCATCGAGTTGGCGAGAGTTGTCAATAAGCGCAAGTCCGATTCATCGTAGGCATTCTCACGGTCAAGGTTGGCGATGCCAATCATGCCTTTGATTTCCCTGCCGACCATCAACGGCACATACATGCCTGATTTGTATTCTTCCTCGTTCTCAAGTACCTTACCGCCGAGAGCGCGGTATTCTTCAAGGTTGCGATAAATTATAGGTTGAGGGCTGTCGATCATTATTTTTGCCACGTCGGTGAAACCATGGGTGTCAATTGGGAAGCGTTTTTTCAAAAAACAGTAGGGGGTATCCTGCATTTCTGTTTCATGGTCGAAGAGATAGATGGCGGTTCCCTGCGCGTGGAAGATGTCGCGTATCTTGTCGCCGACCAGATCGTAGATCGCCTGCACATCGAGCTTGGACGCCAGTCCGTCTTGCACGCTATTGATGATTTGTAATTCAGCGGCGCGTTGTTCAGTCTCCTTGAGCAGACGTTGAGTCTCGCTAAAGAGGCGGGCATTTTGAACGGCTGTGCCCATGTTGGCCGCAATGGTTTCGATCAGGCGTATAAACGAATCAGAATAAGCATTCTCATTTTCAAAATCCTGAACAGTGATACCGCCCACTAATTCCTTGCCTGCCAGCATGGGCATCATAATAAATGATTTTGGAATTTCATCTCCAACTGTCAGGTTCGAGCCTATCTTATCCCAATGCGATGCCACATTTTGGTTTAAGACCAGTGCCCGCCCCATTTTCGCGGCACGTAAGTTGAAAGGATTCAATGGCGAGGGCCCTACGCTGATCTGCTTGCCATGCGAAAATGCATATGGGGCATGTAAGACATTACTCTGCTCCTCGTAGATGCCGATCCCTATATTCTCAACATTCAACGATTGTCGCAGCTTATCGCCCACACGAGTAATCATGGTCTGCAGGTCGATCTCTTCTGTAAGGGTCTGCCCGACACTGTTGATAATGGAGAGTTCGGTAGCGCGCCTCTCGGTCTCGGCAAACAATTGCGCATTTTGCACTGCGATCACCGCCTGACGCGAAAGACCGTTCAGAAACTCCAATTCAGGCTCGATGAATTCGTTTCCCTTCCCATGTCTCCAGACAGCCATCAGGCCCTTGAGTTCATCGTTGGCAAGCAAGGGCACAGCGATAAGATGTTCATTGGAAATTTCTTCGGTTCCTTGAATCAAGATGGTGCGCGGGTCGGCGTTGGAATCGTTCACGATCTCGCCGACTTTTGTTTTTGCAATGTAACCCAGCAAACCCTCGCCTGACCTGACGATGTCGTTGCGAAGTTCCTCCGCTTCCTCTCCCACAGCAGCGATGGCGCGGAATGTATTTCCATCGCCTTCGGGGAGGAAGAGCGCGCTCAAATCGCCACCCAATAAATCTTTCGCGTGGGTGGCAATGCCTTCCAATACGGTTTCGGCGTCCAGGCTGGCTGAGATATCACGTCCCACCTCCACCAGCGCAGACATTTCACGCGCGCGCCTTTGTGTTTCAAGATAGAGTCTGGCGCTTTCAATCGCGATAGCAGTCTGACGTGCAACGCTTACTAGGAAATCAAGATCAGATTGTGTGAAGTGTCCATCTGCCCAGGGCCGCCAAGTAGTAATCAAACCGATGATATGACCGCGTGAGATCAGCGGTGCAGACATCAAGCTCTCTTCCTCTTCATCCTCTTCAGGTGTCCCTGGGATGTGAATGCGGCGCGGGTCACGTTGCGGATGATTCACAAATTCAGCCATACCAGTCTGCGCGATATTTCCAGTAATGCCCTTCCCCAGCATGATAGGCGTGGCTTTGATCTCGTCTGTAAAGGTGCCAAGCGCTACGGGAGCGCTGAATAAATCACCATCACGCAGATAAATGGCAATATCGCGCACGCGTAAAATATCCTTGGCGTGAGCGGCGATTCGTTCGAGCACGGGTTCCAGCTCACGTGAAGCGGCGATGTCGTTTCCGATTTCTGCTAATGTGGCCATCTCACGCGCGCGGCGTTGAGTTTCGGAATGCAGTTGCGCCGTATTAATGGCAGAGCCGGCATTGGCGGCAATGGTTGTCAGCAGGCGCAGGTCATCGTCATTGAAGACCCCTTCCGCCGTTGTGCTTTGCACGCTCAACACACCGATGGTATCTTTGCCCGATTTAATTGGCACGCCAAGATAAGAAAGAGCCTCCTTGCCTATGAGCTTTGTGCCTAATTCCCTTCGGCGTTCTTCGATATTCTTGTTGATCAGCAAGGGTTCACTGGACTCGATAATCCTGCTGGTCAATCCTTCGCCAATTTTGCGTGGAACCATCTCTTCGCCGAATTGATAGGGAAAGTGGATCAGATTCGTCTGCGGATCGAGCAATGCCACGTAGACGATATCCGCCTTGAAGATCTCCCGCATCTGACTCCCGATGAGCTGGATCATGTTATCGAGGTCTGTTTCTGCCACTAAAGCCTGACTCACTGTGCTGATGGCGGAGAGTTCCTGCGCGCGCTGTTCCGTTTCCTTAAGCAGGCGCTGGGTTTCATCGAAGAGGCGTGCGTTTTCAATAGCCACACCCATGTTGGTGGAAAGAGTTTGCAAAAGGCGTAAATTATCTTCATTGAAGGCATTGGGCCTGTAACTTTGCACATCCACCGCACCTAGCACCCGGTCACCTACCATGATCGGCACACCCAGATAGGAGTGTACATCTTGATCGTCAACAGGCGAGGTGACGTAAGAAGCTGCACCGTGCTCATCCATTTCCTGTGCTGAGTTCAACAGGAGCGGCTGGCGGGTAAGAATGATTTTGGATGTGAGCCCTTCGCCCAATTCCCAGGGCGGTTCATTTTCAAAATATCTTTCAGAATAACTATAAGTTAAGTGGACCAGGTTTGTTTTTGGATCATAGAGCAGAATATCCGCGATCTCGGCATTGAAGATTTCACGGACCTTATCGCCCACGTTATAGGTTACGGTGTGTACATCGAGGGTTCTGGTGAGGGCTTCACCCACACTGTTGAGAATGGCAAGCTCTGCGTTACGTGATTCAGTCTCTTTGAGCAGGCGCATGGTCTCGTTAAACAAGCGGACGTTTTCAATGGCAATCGCCGCCTGGTTTGCAAAAGTTGAAAGCAGCGTGATCTGCTTCTCTGAGAATGGAGATACCTCGTTACGGCGCACTACAATGGCTCCGATGGCCTCCCCCTCACGCAGCATGGGCGTGACGAGAGCCGTCCGGTGCCCGAGCCGCTTCTGAAGTTCAACACTCTCCGAATACTCAGATTTGGAAAGGTTCTTCATGTCTTCAATATGGATCACCCTGCGCTCCAGCACCGCC
This sequence comes from Candidatus Villigracilis sp., assembly GCF_057083605.1. Classification (NCBI taxonomy): domain Bacteria; kingdom Bacillati; phylum Chloroflexota; class Anaerolineae; order Anaerolineales; family Candidatus Villigracilaceae; genus Candidatus Villigracilis; species Candidatus Villigracilis sp. Next base: position 18,084 of record NZ_JBXMTI010000139.1, read on the forward strand.
CGGCCAGTTACCAGTCCCGGTATAAGCGGTAAGGACTCTCCATCCTTTAGAGCAGGCAGGGGCCCAACGTGAGTCACCTGGCGCAGAGTATTTCCATCCACGCTATAGATTTGCACATCATTGGCTTCACATAGCCGCGCGGCATTCTGCGCAACAGCATCAAGCACAGGTTTGATATCTGTGGGTGAGCTGGCCATCACACGCAGAATTTCGCTCGTGGCGGTCTGCCGTTCCAATGCCTCGGTAGTCTCGCGGTTGCTCTTCTGAACTTCGTTGAAGAGACGGGCGTTTTCGAGCGCCACGCCCATATTGTTGGCAAGTGTGGCTAACAGGCGCACACTATCCTGGTTGTAGGCGTGTTTTGTATATGTGTGAACTGAAACCACGCCGATCACATTTTCACCCACGATAATGGGAACACCCAAATAAGATTGTGTGATCGTTGGATTCACTTCAACTGCTTCGGGCGGATAATAAGCCCCGAATGCGGTGGCCTCTTCTGCGGTGCCAAGCACCAAATGCTGGCGAGACTTGATCACACGCGATGTAAGCCCGGTACCCAATGGGAAGGGTTCGACGTTTTCCAAATACTTGCCCTCATCCCATTCGAATACGGGCACGATCATGTTCGATGTGTTATCCAGCATCAGAATGGAGGAGGCATCCGCCTTGAAAATCTCCGTGACCTTATCGCCGACTGTGCGGGTGATGGTCTGCATATCCAACTGTTGCGACATAGCCTCGCCCACACTATTGATGATGGCAAGTTCCTGTGCCCGCTGTTCGGTCTCTTTAAGCAGACGCTGGGTCTCTTCAAAGAGACGGGCATTTTCAAGCGCCACGCTCATGCTGGCCGCAATGGTCGAGAGCAAACGCACATCGGAATCGGTAAAGGCATTTTCCGTATCTAGGTTTTGCAGGCTGATGATGCCTGTCACTTCATCCCCAACGATCATGGGCACGAAGAGCAGGGATTTGGGCTCCTCGCCTTCCAATACAGGTTCTTCCCCGAGGTCTGTGACAAGCTGCAGATAACCGTGATTGATCAACCACGGTTGGCGGGTCTCAACCACTCGCTGACGGAATTTGTCGATGGGCACAGCTCTCTCAAAGTAAATGCGTTCGCCGCGCTCGATCAGATAACGATGATCGATCTCACTTCTCGAAGAATCGTACAACGAGATCAAGGTGGCTTGCGCGTTAAAAATTTTCATAACCTTGTCGCCGATCAGATCAATGATGGACTGGAACTCAAGTTTTGAAGCCAAACCCTGTTGCACGCTGTTGATCACGGCCAGTTCTGCGTTGCGTTCCTCGGTCTCTTTGAGCAGACGTTGGGTCTCATCGAAGAGACGTGCGTTTTCGAGGGCAACGCTCATCGAGTTGACCAGAGTCTCGAGCAGGCGCAGGTCGGCATCGGTGAAGGCATTTTCGCGTTCGGAGTTTTCCAAGGCGACTATTCCCAGGAATTCCCTGCCCTGTAGCAGCGGAACATAGATACCTGAGATTGTTACCTCCGTGCCTGGAACAGTGATGGAGTCAACGGCTTCGTATTCCGCACGTGTTTTGAAAATTAGTGCTGCGCGCGTATCGATGATCCGCCTGAAAAAAGGCCCCGGGTGTATGGGTGCATAGGTTATGCGGACTCCTCGTTCCGCTGCATAAAGTGGAGAAAATAAGTCTGTTGTCGCATCATATTTGGCAATGTTGATAGATTGTGCATCGAAGATTTCGCGGAGTTTGCTGCCAACTAATTCGATAATAGCTTGGTAATCAAGCTTTGATGCAAGACCCTGCTGCACGCTGTTAATGATGGCAAGTTCTGCAACACGTTCCTGCTCCGCTTTGAAGGATTGCGCATTTTGAAGCGCCACGCTCATCGCGCCAGCGACTGTCTCCAACAAACGGACATCAGATTCGCTGAATGTCCGTAGCCCATCCATATCCTGAATGGAAACGCCGACCCAAATATCCGCATCCTTATTTCTGTAGACGGTTGTAGTCATAACCGAAAGGGGGATTTCACCTGCGGGCACTTTGTAATCCTGGTATTGGGAGGCATATTGCGGGAAATTACCATTGTGGACGAAGGGTTCATCCAACCCGATCAGATATTCGTGCAGTGAGTTGAAGGGGACGGTGAGCGATTCGAATTTCTGCCCCTTTTCAAAGTTGTACTCGACCGTGGTCATTCGCTTTTTGAAGCTGGCGGAATAAATGGAGATCGTTTGCGCATCGAATATCTCGCGCAGTTTTTCGCCAACCGCATCGTATATGCCGCGAAGGTCCAACTCGGCGGCGAGGGCGCGTTGCACCGCATTGATTATGGCTAATTCGGCGTTGCGTTCTTCGGTGATCTTGAGCAGACGTTGAGTCTCGTCGAAGAGGCGCGCATTTTCGAGGGCAACGCTCATGGAGTTGGCGAGGGTTTGAAGCAGGCGCACATCCGATTCACTAAAGGCATTCTCGCGATCGACATTTTGAAGACTCACGGATCCTTTGACCGTTTGTTCCACGATCAAGGGCACAATCACATGGGATTTTGGCGCTTCTGTACCCGGTACGATGGTGATGAAGAAACCCAACTCACGCATAATTTGTTCCCAATTTTGATTGATAAAGATTGGGGCTCGTGTACGGATCAGATGGAGATGTCCTGCTGATAATGGATAGGGATCATTGAAAAAAGGTCTTCCTTTCTCGATCCCATAATTTAAAATACTTAATTTCCTGTCTTGATCGAATGTGGCGATCGTCACAACCTGCGCATCAAACACTTCACGGATCTTATCTCCCAGCAAGTTATAGATGGCTTGGATCTCCAACTTGGATGCCAGCCCTTCCTGCACACTGTTGATGATAGCGAGTTCGGCGGCGCGCTGTTCGGTCTCTTTGAGCAGACGTTGAGTCTCATCAAAGAGACGCGCGTTTTCGAGGGCAACGCTCATGCTGTTGGCGAGTGTTTGGAGGAGTCGTACATCCGAGTCGCCGAAGGCATACTCTTTTTCCACAGCATGGATGCTAAGCGCACCGATCATCGCATTTCCAACGCTGAATGGCACGCCCAAAAACGATTTGCCAACCGAGTATCCTTCCGGTGGGATTGCATCATGTGCAAGGATTTCCTGCTCTGTGCCGAGATTTAGCGGCTTCGTTGCCAACAGAATGCGGCGGGTGATACTCTGCCTCTCTCCAAATGGTTCATTGGGATTTTCGATTCGCTTGCCATCCAAAACCCAGTAGGGCCACGAAATCATTTCCGACGATTTATCGTATAGCGCAATAAATACACTTTCGGCTTTAGTGGTCGCGCGGACTCGTTCACCTACGAGATTAATAATGGATGGGAAATCCAGTTTCGAAGCGAGTCCCTGCTGAATGGAGTTGATGATCTGCAATTCGGCGACTCGTTCTTGTTCCGCTTTGAAGAGGCGTTGAGTTTCATCGAAGAGCCGCGCGTTTTCGAGCGCCACGCTCATACTATTGGCGAGAGTTTCCAATAATCGAACATCCGATTCCCCATAAGCATTTTCGCGCTCTGAATTTTGGAGGTTAATTCCGCCAATTACCTCACCTCCGACAAGAATTGGAACGCATAGATACGATTTCATCTGGCTTTCGCCATCGCCAATGGATACAGCGCCAAGTTCCTGACTGCGACGTTCCAGGTCATTATTAATTAGGAGTGTCTTTCCTGTTCGGTTAACAATCGCCGCGAGCCCTTGATCCAAAGGGAATTCCCCTGAATACACTTTCCCTTCATCTTTATCGAACATATAGGGGATGCGGGTTAAATTGTGTTCACGGTCAACAATGCCAATACCGACAACGCCTTCATTCGGAAAGATCTGACGCAACTTGTCTCCGACCGCTTGAATTACGCCTTGATAATCCAACTTGGATGCAAGCGCTGATTGCACGCTGTTAATGACCGCCAGTTCAGCGACGCGTTCCTGCTCGGCTCTGAAAAGCCGCTGGGTCTCATCGAAGAGGCGCGCGTTCTCAAGGGCGGTTCCTAACGATGCTGCAATAGTGGTCAACAAACGGGTTTCGGATTCACCAAAGGCATTCTCACGTTCATAGTTTTCGATACCAATCATGCCAAGCACGTGGTCGCTGCTAATGATGGGAACGGCGATGTAAGATTTTCCCTGATCAGTACCGGGTAGGGCTGTTGCGTTCAGTTTTGCATAATCAGCAACGGAATTGAAGATAATAGGCTGACGCGTCTTGACCATTGACTCAAACATTCCACCAGAAGTAGGCGGTTGGGATGGAAGAACGAGCCGCTCCCCATGTTCATAAGAGTAAAGATAGTGAAGGAGGTTCGCTTTTTCGTCATACCAGGAGATGCCAAGATCAGGAGTGTTGAACACCTCACTCAACTTATCGCCGACCAGATCGACAATGGCTTGGAAGTCCAGCTCAGCGGCGAGTCCCTGTTGAATAGAGTTGATGATCTGCAACTCGGCAATGCGCTGGCGTTCGGCCTCGAGCGCGCGGGCGCGCGTCAACGCGGTGGCAATATGCTGGGCAACGAAAGTCAGCACATCAACGTCTTGTTCTGAATAGCCAATCCCTTTGGTGTAACTTTGGATACAGACCGCGCCTAGAATTGCCTTGCCCGATTTGAGTGGAACAATGATTCCATCTTCCGCCCTGGCGCCGATGAGTTCAACGGTTTTGGATTCAAAAGCCTGCGGGGCATCGCGCCTGGAATACAGCGTTTTGCCCGTACGAATCACATACGACGTGACACCTTTATCACCCTGTGATAGGCGTGGTTTCCATATCGTTTCGCCAGTGTCTTTTTCATCTGCATGATAGGGCCAGGTAATCAAATCAGTTTGATTGTCATAGAGTGCAATAAAGAAATTCTCCGCATACATCAACTTCCCCACGATCTTATGTAGTTTCTTGTAAAACGCCCCCATGTCCTTCACAGCGCTGGCGGCATCCGCAATCTCATATAGCGCCTTCTGAATTTTCAACTGGCGTTTCATATCAAGTTGATCAGATTTTGTTGTTGTAACGCGTTGAGATTCGCCCCTCGCTTCTTTACGCACCTTCGCCTGCTGCACCTTAATCGGCTTTTTCAAGGCTGGCAGCTTCTGTTTCCCCTGCTTAACAGCTTTACTGGTGGATGATGACTTTTTTGCCATACCCGCACTCCTCTATCCTCTGGTTACGATGGATGTATGATACAGCCCACGTAAACTACCGTCAATAGGACGAATGTGGTGGGAATAAAAAGACCTATCCATTTCGGAGAGGTTCGCCACATGCAACACCGTAATGAAAAATCTTCTTAGCCGATCAATGACTTTATGTTTTGAATTGGAGTTTGCGGAACCAGATCACAGCCAGGCCAAACCGCATCCACCCCCGCCTCTTTCGCCCTGGCAACTGCCTCACCGACTTGAACCTTATCTCCCCGCCACAGCGTCCCTACGGGATCGATATTCCCAAACAACAGCTTGTCTTTTAGCAGGGCGCGCGAGGCCGCGAGATCATTCGTCTGGTCTACCGAGATCGCATTCGCCCCAGTTTGAGCCAGCATATGCATGGATGTATTTGTATTCCCGCACACCGATAACACACGTGGACTTGGTAAATTTTCATGCAGCACTTTCAAAGCTGGCAAAACAAATTGCTCGAACTTTGCAGGCCCAATAAACCCCGGTGATCCGCCCATCTCGTGGATGGTAATAAAGTCTGCGCCTGCGTTTCGATAGGCTTGACCGATTTGAGAGAGAAAAGAAGAAAGATGAGAGAGGGCATCGATAACAACTTGCGGCTCTTTCTTCATTTCAATAAATAGATTCTTTGGGTTGCAAAGATACAAAAGCAAAGTGTACGGACCCGGTATCATCCCTGAAATCACCACATCTTTACCAATATCACTTTTTGTCAAATCGATTGCTTCGCAAATTATCGGCAGCCTTCCCTTCATCCAATCTCTAATCTCTGGTTCTCTAATCCCTTCTGTTTTTTCAACTAACGCCTTCATCACCTGTGGAAACTGGAACTCCCCGCCCTCATAAAAATTCAACTCTGCGCCCAATGCTTCGGCAGGCGCGCAAAGATCCAAGGGCAATGTGGCCGATGACATTCCCGTCAGCCGAAAGGTGCTCGCCGCCGCCTTCGCCATCTTCCCCGCATCCTTATGGACTTCGTGAAAGACCAGCCCTTCACTTTCCAATCCCTCAGCTGCAACATGGATCAACCCGCTGAATGTTGGCCCTGTGTCATTTTTTTTACCAGATAATAAATCTAAAATTTTTTCACGTTGAGTCATGAGGGGGTCTCGACGATCAACAATACATTGGAATACACTTTAGTTTTTGGGATGCGCATGGGTATATTGGGCAAACATTATCCAACCCCCAATGGCTCCGCCAAGCATAATGGCAAGGATGGCTAAAATTGCGGCAATTAATTCGTTGAATGTTGAAGTAGCAATGACAAACAGGCCGCCACCGATCAGCAAACTTAGACTCCAACCCACAGCCATGATTGCGATTTGCTTCCCCGTCAATGCTGGCTGAGTCTTCTTCAATATCAAGCCGCTGAGCCACCCGGCAATTCCTCCCATAATGAAATAGAGAGGTCCGAAGAACAACGAGATCACTGTAGAGATGAACCAAACACCCGCGAGGGTCAATATCTGCCTGCGTGAAACAGAAGGCTCGATTCGCCTCCACGCCAGTCCAATGCCCAAACCAGCGACTGAACCCGCCAGCACAATTCCAATAGACGGATGCAGAAATGATCCAAAGATTAAACCTATAAGGACGGCGAGGGCAAAGCCACATGCAGTCAGGAGAACCGGCTGCCATAAGGGAAGTGAGATCGTTGTAATCGCTTTCTTTACGTTCTCTGATTTCGGAATCGCCGCGGCAAGTGTAGCGGAAGAGGATTCTGGAATTGCGGCTTGAAGCGCTTGAACCAATTCGCCAGCTGTCGCGAACCGATCCTCAGGTCTTTTTGCAAGCGATTTCAGAATTACGCGTTCGACGACTTCCGATAGATTTCCATTAAGTGTCCGAGGCAAAGGTAAGGGGTCATGGATGTGTTTGATGATGACAGCCATGGGTGTTTCAGCCTTATATGGAACGCGTCCAACTGCCATCTCGTACAAGATCACCCCCAATGAGTAAATGTCGGTGCGCGCATCCAGTTTTTCCCCAAGCCCCTGTTCGGGAGACATATACACTGGCGTACCCATGATCGCGCCGGATGTGGTCACCTGGATAGAACCCTCGATGATCTTCGCCAGGCCAAAATCCATCAGCATACAATTTTCGCGCTCGTCAATTAATATATTTCTGGGCTTCACGTCACGGTGGATCAAACCGTGTTGGTGGGCATAGTCGAGCGCGTCCCCTACTTGCGAAATCACCCTGCGGATTTGTGCCAACGGCAGCGGTTTGCCTTGCATGAGATTGACAAGTGTGCCGCCTTCAATGAACGGCATCACAATATAGGTGTAACCATCGGCTTCGCCAAAATCAAACACTGGCAGAATATGTGGATGCTGAAGTTTGGCGAGAACCTTTGCTTCCTGTTTGAAACGTCTTATGAACTCTGGATCACTGGCAAAATGTCGTGGCAGGATCTTGAGCGCAACATACCGATCCGTGGCGGGTTGATAAGCTTTGTATACAGCCGCCATTCCTCCTTCCCCTAAGGGCGCAACGATCTGATAAGGACCAAGCTGTTTGCCAGTGAGATTTTCCATAAGATGTTTGCTTACTAGCCCAAAACCTGCATACCGATTTTGTTGTTAAGAGTGTAGCACGAAACGAAAAAGAAACGCTACCCTGCAAGCTGATTAATGATCAATTTTTTACTGCCTTTACAATCGCTGCAATATGTTCAGGTGTATTCCCGCAGCAGCCACCCACCACCTTCGCTCCTAACTCAACATACTTCTTTGCATAAGTTGCCATGTCCTCGGGGCCCATGTCATAGACGCCCTGTTCTGTTTCAATGTCCATGTGAGGGACGCCAGCGTTTGGCTTAACCCACAACGGGAAATTCGGCACAGTTGCCGCATATTCTTTAACAACGGCTTCCATATTCTCAAGCGTCGTGCCACAGTTTGCGCCGACAAGTGTTGCGCCCATTTCGGTGTATCGCTTCATCACATCTTTGGGCTTCACGCCCATCATGGTGCGAGTGCCGCGGTCATAGCTGAATGAGACCACGATGGGGAGGTCGGTCACAAAGCGCGCGCCTTCAAACGCGGCGTTAGTTTCCTCGAATGAAAACATTGTCTCGATCAACAACAAGTCCACGCCGCCCTCGGCCAACGACTTGGCTTGTTCTGCAAATGTAGCTTTCACATCATCTGCTTCCAACGGGCCGTAGGGTTTAATCAAAGCGCCGACAGGGCCCATAGAACCAGCAACCAAGCCTCCGTTATATAAAGAAGCGGCTTTTCGTGCGATCTCTGCCGCGCGCATGTTCACCTCTGGAGTCCGATCCAGATATTTTGAATCCTTCATCCTCATGCGTGTGCCGCCAAAAGTGCATGTCAAAATAATATCTGAGCCTGCTTCGGCAAATGAACTTGCAAGTTTCAAAATGGTATCGGGGTCATCGATAATGAGATCCTCCGGCGGCTTGCCAGGTTTGAGACCCATTTTCTGCAAATTTGAACCCGTTGCCCCATCTGCAACGAGAATCTCCCCGCCGTTCAAACGCTCCAAAAATTTGTTCATAGATCCTCCGTAGGGGCACAGCGAAATCACTGAGAGTTTAAATGATTAATCGTCTCGCTGTGCCCCTACAAAAATTATTTTGACATAAAATTCTTCGCCATCGGATCCGCAACTCGGTTGGGAATCAAATGCGCGATATGCGGGAACGGCTCGCTCATATGTGGGAAGCTCGTCGCCAACATAAACTGGTTTTGGAATTCAGGATCGGTGGGTAATTCAAATCTTTCAACTTTGCGTGTCACCGAATCAATTTCATTTCGCTTTTCAACATTCAGCAATGCAATGCGTGCGCCGTCGCCCGCCGCGTTCCCGACTGCATATACATTATCCAACTCACAATCGGGGATCAAGCCAATGAGCATCGCTTTTTCTTTGTCGATATAACTTCCAAAACCGCCAGCGAGAATGATTTTATCAGGTGATTCCAAACCACTACGTTTTAATAATGTACGTGCCGCTGTGAAGAGTGCGGCTTTTGCCAATTGAATCTGTCTCACATCCTGTTGGGTCATTGGGATGTCGCGCCCGATAGATGTTTCCTCTGCCCAGGCGATCACATACTCCCAGCCGCTTTCTCCCTTTCGAATCCGCTTCGACTCCAGCCCTTGCTTGAACTTGCCCCGAGAATCCACAATCCCCGCTCGGAATAATTCTGCCACTCCGTCGATGATGGCGGAGCCACAGATCCCTTTGACCTTGCCCTTGAACTCAGCATGATCCGTATTCCAACCATCTACACCGATGACTTTATATTTTGGCTCTAGTGTATTCTCATCAATTTGGATGCGTTCCATAGCGCCAGGCGCGGCGCGCATTCCATATTCAACGTGCGCGCCTTCAAGCGCAGGGCCCGTCGGGGTGGAGGTACATACCAATCGTTTGCGATTTCCGAGGATCAATTCAGCATTTGTGCCAACATCGATCAACAGCCAATTTTCATCCTGCTTGTGAGGTTCTTCCGCCACGATCATGGCGCTGGTATCCGCACCAACGAAGGATGCAATAGTGGGCAGCACGTGGATATTGCCCGACGGATTGATCTGTATTCCAAGTTCACGCGCTTTGATGTCCATTGATTTGTGAATGGTCGGTACGAATGGCGCTAGCCCCAAATCCTTTGGATGAAGATTCAACAAGATATGGTGCATCGTGGAATTGCCCACTAGTACTATTTCAAGAATATCCTCAACTCTTAAGTCGTTGCGAGGGCGTTCTTTGCCCGAAGCAATCTCGCCCTCTTCATCAGGGAACTGCTTCGCGTTAATCGCTCGCAGCGACATGTTAGCTGTCTTAACGGCTTGCTTCAATAATTTATTCAACGTGCTGATTATTGCTTTATGTAATTTTTCCAACCCATCTGGGTTTTCAATCGCATACTGAATACGAGACATGACATCTTCGCCATACACGATCTGCGGGTTCATCTCTGATTCGGCGGCCAGCAATTCCCCAGTTCTCAAATTACAGAGATACAAAGCAACCGTTGTTGAACCAATATCCACAGCCGCGCCATAGCTGTCTTCCACATACCCAGCCTGAACTTCAATGACTTCCTTATCCTGCCAGACGGACACGGTCACATTCCATTTTGATTCACGTAATGTGGCAGATAAAGTCCGCAGGCATTGATAATCGATATTCAAATCAAACCAGCGAGGCAGGTTTTCTTCGCCACGACGAACCAGACCCATCGAAATCTCGAGTCCCTTTGCGAGGCGTTCCCAATCGGCAATGGGACGTTCTAAATTGGGTGGTGACATCGTCACCAAATATTTTCGAATTGCAGGTCTCACTTCGATTGCGCGGCTACTTGCGCTCTTGCGGACAATCTGCTTATTACCGCGACTTTCCTCAGGGACATTGACCAGCACATCTCCGCGAATCTTGCACTGACAGGAGAGCCGCACTTGCCCTACTTCCCAGCCTTTGTCCTTAAGTAGTTTTGGTCTGCGTGAGAAGTAAGCAGCTTCCTCCGTTGAAACGGGGGAGAGGTTCTCGCGTTTAGAGTCGATGTTGTATTTCTCGAAACGGCCCTCTTCTACTAAAACCATGCACTTGCCGCAGGTAGCATTCTCGGCACAAATGGATTCGATCTCCACACCAAGGTCACGCGCGGCTGAACGAATGGACTGGCCTTCGTCCACTTGCCCGCGGCTGCCAGAGGGTTGCAGGATGATGGTATGTTTTTGAGTCATAAGATTGACAATTGACAACGGGCGATTGACCATGGTCTGTGGTCCACCGTCCATCTTTGTTACTGGGAAACGCTTTCTCGACGAGGAATTTCTATTAGTGCGAACTCAGCTTCCAATTCAACGAGAAGCGCATCTGCAACTTCTTCGGGAGTACCCTCGCGTTCGATCCATTCGCCACGTTTGTATTCCTTTGCATAATCCGTGGTAGATGTTGCACCCACAGCCATGGCATAGGCGTCAATTTTGTTTTGTATTTTTTCTGAAAGTTGTTTTTTGATCGTGCGCCCATCGCCTTCAACAGTAAAAGATTGGGGGATGTGCTTCCAGTACATAATTCGGTATTTTGTCATTGCGTGTATCCTTGTAAAATTATATATAATTTTGTTAGGGGATTTTACGGGATGAATGGCTGTGGGTCAATGGAGAAGTTACTCCTCGCTGAGCGGAGTGAGGATGTGTACTTCATCCGAACGCAGTCGAAGTGTGCATGATTTGAAGATATTACATGGAATCTGTCCTTCGACTACACTCCTCGGAATACGCTCGTCGCCCCGCTCAAGACGAAGATATTGCATTTCCTGCCAGCCAGCCTGTTGTCCACGATGATTGAAAATTAAACCCACCTGTGAGACCGTCAATATCCAACACTTCACCAGCGAAGAAGAGATCCTCAACAATGCGGCTTTGCATGGTTTTGAAATCCACTTCATTCAGGTTCACGCCTCCACAAGTTACGAACTCTTCCTTGAATTGTCCCTTGCCTGTGATCTCAAATTGCCCCGCGGTTAATTCCTCCGCAAGTTTTCGCAACTCAACTTTTGTAATATCACCCCAGTTCTTATCGCCGATGAATTCCGTCAACTGCTTCCACAGACGAATAGGAATTTGTGAGAAGGCAGGTTGCGTTGCGATCTTTTTGCGGGCGCTTTCGGGCCAGCTCTTATTCCGCTGTAAAACTTCCAGGGTGGTATCCAACTTGTAGTCGCCGAGCCAGTTGACAGTTAAGGTGGAGCGGTATTTTTTGTCGAATAAAATTCGCGCGCCCCAGGCGGAAAGCCTCAGCACGGCGGGGCCGCTCAATCCCCAGTGAGTGATGAGCATGGGGCCTTGTTGTGTGATCGAATCCATTTTCACGGTCACGTTCTCAACTGCTACGCCCGCCAGTCCATCAATCCGTTTATCTTTCACGTTGAATGTAAATAATGAAGGCACTGGCTCTTCAATCGAATGCCCAAGCGATTTGATAATCTCACGCGTTTTGGAATCACTGCCGGTGGCGATGAGTAATTTTTTTGTTTGGAGAGGAAGAACTTCCGCATCTTTCCTGACCTCGAGCCTGAATCCACCCCTTGGACTTTTTTCCACCTTTAGCAGAGTTGCGCTAACATGCACCTTCACCCCAGCCTTATTTGCCGACTCGCGCAGGATGTTTGCGATGGTTTCCGCTGAATCGGTAATGGGAAACATGCGGTTGTCTGATTCGGTTTTTAGCTTCACGCCATGTGTTTCAAACCACTTGACTGTATCCAAAGGTTGGAAGCGTGTGAACGCGCCACGCAAAGCCATGCCGCCGCGCGGATAATAGGTGATGAGTTGCGCAGGGTCAAAACAGGCATGGGTCACGTTGCACCGCCCCCCACCGGAGATGAGCACCTTGCCCAGTGTCTGTGTGGATTTTTCAATAATTAAGACGCGCAGTTTCGGGTTCAATTCTGCACAGCGGATTGCAGCGAAAAAGCCCGCAGGCCCTCCGCCCGCGACGATAACATCCCATTTGGTGGTGATATAGTTTGTCATAAGTTGCCTGAGTATACCTGCTAAACCTTTATGTACTATTTTGGCTCACAAGGGCTTATCTTCCATGCGGCTGCAAATCTGACGATGCTTTGGTTCGTTTTCGTGTAAAATAAAAATCAAACCACAACTTACAGGAGTAATTGGCAAATAATGAAATTTTCCCCTACCCATCTTCCCGATATAATTCTTGTTCACCCCAAAGTTTTTGAAGATGAGAGAGGATTCTTTTTTGAAACCTATCGTGAAGACCATTTTTCCCAATCTGGAATCAACGTAAACTTTGTTCAGGATAATCATTCAGGTTCACAAAAGGGTGTATTGCGCGGATTGCATTATCAGATTCGCCAGGCACAAGGTAAACTGGTGCGGGCTATTTCAGGAGAGATATTTGATGTGGCTGTTGATATCCGCCGCTCGTCCCCGACGTTTGGGCAATGGGTGGGCGTTAATCTTTCCAGCGAAAATAAACTTCAATTGTGGGTTCCTGCGGGGTTTGCACACGGCTTTTGCGTTCTGAGCGAGTGGGCTGAGGTAACCTACAAAACCACAGATTATTATGCGCCGGAATGGGAACGCACTATTATCTGGAACGACTCACAAATTGGAATTGATTGGCCTCTGTTAGATAAATTCCAGCCATCTGTATCTGCAAAAGATGCGGCGGGACAATCCCTGGTAAGTGCTGAATTGTTTGAATAATTCATAGAATGGATCAGTAAATAATGAAAAATATATTAGTCACAGGCGGCGCAGGATTTATCGGATCAAATTTTATCCATTACCTGTTGCGCGTCAAGCCTGATGCGCATATTGTCAATATAGATGCGCTTACCTATGCAGGTAGCGAGGATAACTTAAAAGATATATCGGATGATCGCCGGTATACATTCGTTCAGGGAGATATTTGTGACAGCGAACTAATTGAAAAATTATTTCGCGAACATCAAATTGATACAGTCGTTCATTTTGCCGCTGAGTCGCATGTGGATCGTTCCATCCTCGATCCGGGGCGGTTCATTCAAACCAACATCAATGGAACATTTACCCTGTTACAGGCGGCGCAGAAGATATGGCTTCAAGAATCAGCGTCCTCTGTAAAGGATGTGCGTTTCCATCATGTTTCTACAGACGAAGTGTTCGGATCCCTAGCGCCCGGTGAACCTGCCTGGAATGAGGTTTCTCCTTACGCTCCCAACTCGCCTTATGCGGCTTCAAAAGCATCTGCAGATCATCTGGTGCGTGCATTTGGTCGCACTTATGGATTGCCTTATACACTTACCAATTGCTCCAATAATTACGGCCCATATCAGTTCCCTGAAAAATTAATCCCATTGATCATATTGAATGCAATTGAAGGGAAACGCCTCCCTATATATGGAGATGGACAACAGATCCGTGACTGGTTGCATGTTGAAGATCATTGTGACGCGATCTATCAAGTGTTGACAAAGGGCACAACCAGTTCAACCTATAATATCGGCGGTGAAAACCAGCCTGCAAATCTAACTATTGTTGAAACAATCTGTGAGATCCTGGATGAATTATTGCCTAATTCCAAGAATGTACCTCATACAAACCTGATCGAATTCGTTAAAGACCGCCCAGGACATGACCGCCGATATGACATGGATATTCGGAAAATCAGTCAGGAGCTTGGCTGGAAGCCGCGGCACTCGCTAAAGGAAGGCTTGGTGGATACGGTCAACTGGTATCTATCCCACCCTGACTGGGTTGCTACGATTCGAAATAAAAATGAATATCAGGGTTGGTTAGATCAAAATTATTTATCTCGCAAGTAGACAGGAGCAGGTGTTTTATGAAAGGTATTATTCTGGCGGGAGGACGCGGAACGCGTTTGCATCCTTTAACGAAAGTAGCAAGCAAGCAAATGCTGCCTGTTTACAACAAGCCTATGATCTACTACCCCTTATCCATGCTGATGATGGCGGGGATAAAAGATATTTTGGTTATTAGTACTCCGGAAGATTTGCCTACTTTTCAACGCTTACTTGGTGATGGTGCATCCTGGGGTATCAAATTTTCTTATGCAGAGCAGGCCGAGCCGCGGGGTTTGGCGGATGCTTTCCTGGTGGGCAGGGAATTTATTAACGGCGAACGAGTCTGCCTGATCCTTGGCGATAATATCTTTTTTGGTCATGGATTGAACGAATTGGTGCATCAGGCATCCGCTTTGACAAAAGGTGCGATCATTTTTGCCTACCCGGTCCAGGACCCGGAAAGATATGGCGTGGTGAAATTCGATGAAAAAGGGAAAGCCGTTAGCCTGGAAGAAAAGCCAAAACACCCTCAATCGAATTATGCGGTACCGGGCTTATACTTTTATGATGAGCGGGTGGTAGAATTTGCCCAGGCACTCAAACCCTCAAAACGCGGTGAGATTGAGATTACAGACTTGAACCGCATATACCTGGAAAAAGGGGAACTACAAGCCATTTCATTCGGGCGAGGGATTGCCTGGCTGGATGCCGGTACGCATGAATCACTGCTCCAGGCCGCAAATTTTGTGCAAGCAGTGGAAGACCGCCAGGGATTAATGATCTCCGCGCCGGAAGAAATTGCCTACCATCAAGGATTTATTAATGATGACCAATTGAGATTTCTGGCAGAGAATATGGGAAACAATAGGTACGCTTCCTATCTTCTACGCCTGGTTGAAGAGAACACCAAATGATTTCAGGAAAAACTATGTCAAATAGTGATAAGCAGTTTGTAAGTCATTTCGATGCTTCAAAAAACAGCAGCATGTTTGAACTTCTTTTGCACAATCTTCGCGAAATCTTCGTGTATCGTTATGCAATTTACAATTTTATCGGCACAAACCTTAGTTCCCGTTATCGCCGTTCGTCGATCGGATTCCTGTGGAGTCTGTTGAACCCATTGTTAACAATGTTGATTATGGCAGTGGTCTTTTCATCCCTATACAAGATGCCATTTACTCAATTCAGTCTGTATCTCTTTAGCGGTCTGCTGCCCTGGAACTTGGTCACATCCAGTCTGCTGGACGGCTCCATGTGCATTATCATTGCAGAGTCTTATCTGAAAAAGGTGTATGTTCCGAAAATAATTTTTCCAATCATTACATTGGCGGTGGAAACCATAAATTTCTTGCTTTCACTAGTCAGCTTGTTTCTTCTGGCGTTTTTTCTTGGAGCAAAATTGGGGTGGAGCTTATTGCTGCTCCCGTTTGCCTTATTATTGTTGGCCATGTTTTTGTTTGGACTGATATTGTTGATCAGCATCGCGACGATTTTCTTTCGCGATCTATCTCATATTTTAAAGATTGGATTGCTTGGTTTATTCTATCTAACACCGATACTCTATCCAATATCCTTGTTATCAGATCGTTTGTTGGGCTTTATCAAGCTAAATCCGTTTTATTATTTCATCACATTGTTTCATTTGATCATCTATGAAGCTGCATTTCCTAATTTTTTTGAATGGCTGATCTGCATTGTGTTGACAGCCGTGAGCTTGACCCTGGGCATCATCGTGTTTCAAAAAAACGAGAAGGATGTGATATACCGTTTATGAGCGCTTTCATCCAACTCGATCGGGTTTCCGTCAAATTTAGAATTTACCATAACCCCAACCCCTCCATGAAAGATGCAGCGGTTAATTGGTTTACAGGTAATAAAAAGCTTAATGATTTCCGGGATTTTTTTGCCCTTCATGAAATCACGTTGAAAATAAAACCTGGAGACAGGGTTGGCATCGTAGGATTAAACGGAGCGGGCAAATCAACATTACTGAAAACGATATCGGGCATTTACCAGCCACATCAAGGAAAAATATCCATCATGGGCAGGATTACCCCACTAATGGAGTTGGGAGCAGGATTCGACCCTGAGCAAACCGGCAGAAAAAATATTTTTCTGAATGGGGCCTTGCTTGGGTTTTCCCCAAAAGAAATGAAGAAAAAGGAAAGCGAAATCGCGGAATTTTCCGAATTAGGGGATTTTCTTGACCTGCCAGTTAAGTACTATTCCAGCGGCATGTATGGCAGGCTCGCTTTTTCAATTGCCACCATGACCGAGCCAGAGATCCTGATGATCGATGAAGTTTTTGCCACCGGCGACGGACATTTTGTGGAAAAAAGCACCCAACGAATTCAGTACATGGTCGAGCGATCTACTATTTTGATCGTGGTTTCGCATAACATCGATCAGATCCGCCGACTGTGCAATCGGGTTATTCTGCTTGACCATGGAAACGTGATCTCCGATGGCGACCCCGATAGTGTAATTGCACAATATGAGCAGAAACTTGCTAGTACATAAACACTCCTTCACGAAAAGCAAATTTGGGCGGCTCGTTTGCTGTCTGGGATGTTCTTCCTAATTCAGGATCAACAACATAATGGAATTCAGAATCGCAAGCTGATGATAATTCTCTTGTCATGACTAATCCAAGATTACTATTGCTTGCCAAGAATGGACAACTCGGTTGGGAATTGAACCGCACTCTTCTTTCTCTGGGGGATGTGATAGCTGTTTCAACCGGAGAGTTGGATCTCGAAAAATCTGATAGCTTCGTGAACCTGATCCGCGAGATAAAACCCGATTATATTATCAACCCTGCAGCCTACACTGCAGTGGATCAGGCTGAAGCAGAGCCAGATCGTGCCCGCAAGATAAATGGCATTGCTCCTGGTATCCTGGCTGAAGAGGCCAAAAAATTAAATTCGATCCTAATCCACTACTCAACAGATTATGTATTCGATGGCAGGAAGGGTGCGCCTTATTCTGAAGAAGATACGACCAAACCACTCAGTGTGTATGGACTCTCTAAATTAGTGGGGGAGCAAGCGATTCAGGCGGTGGGTGGATCTTATTTCATCTTTCGGACCAGCTGGGTTTATAGTTTGCGTTTGAAGGGCGGTTTTGTAAATAAGGTTTTAGAGTGGTCGCGCGAGCAGCCTGAATTGAGAATGGTGACGGATCAAATAGGCAGCCCCACCTGGGCGAGGATGTTGGCCGAAAATACTGCCCATCTCCTTGCGCGTGGTGATGATTATCTGTGCGAACGGGCAGGGCTGTATCATCTGGCAGGCGGCGGATTTGCCAGCCGCTTTGAGTGGGCCAGAGCTATCCTTGAATTTGACCCGAACCGGCACGAACAAATGGTCATGGAAATCATCCCTGCATTAACAGATGAATTTCCGTTACCGGCCGAACGCCCGCTCTTCTCTGCATTGGATTGTTCGAAATTTGAAAATGTATTTAACCTGAAATTACCAGACTGGAAAACCACCCTGCAACTTGCAATGAGTTAAAATGCAGGATAAATGAGTTGCAATTCAAATCGGAATAAAAATATACAAAAACAGATGGGGGTGTATTTTTTGCTGCTGACATTCATCTTTGCATCACTCTTCATACAGGTGGATGCAGGGAATGCGCAGGAGCCGCCTCCTTCTGTAACAGAGGTTGGGGCAAGTGATGGGGAAACATCCACACCAACAGCGCCACTGGAAGTCATAGAAACAGGGGCAACTGTCCCAGAGAGTGAAGCGGAGCCCTCGCTTGAAGTTCAAGAATCAGGCACATCCGATTCTTCATCCAGAATCCTTGTCACAATATCGCCCGGTGCCAAAATATTAAAGGTAATGGACAGAGTGCAGGATCATGGCAATGTAATTGAGATGGAGGAATTATCCAAGCTGGGGGTTTTCATGATGGATGTGCCGTCTGAAAACCTGGCAGAAAAGATGGAGCAAATAAAAAACATTAGCGGTGTGTTGGTTGTTGAGCCAGATTATCCGGTGCAGGCGGCGGATACAATCCCCAATGATCCCGGATTTGTAAATCAGTATGGGCTCACTTCCATCCATGCACCGCAAGGATGGGACCTTTCAACAGGCTCGAGTTCCATTACGATTGCGATTCTTGATAGCGGTGCAGACCTTGGGCATGTAGATTTAGTGAGCAAGCTGGTGGCTGGTTATGATTTTGTGAATAACGATTCTGTGCCGCAGGACGATTATGGTCATGGCACGCATGTGGCAGGGATTGCCGCGGCTTCCAGTAATAATGGCGCAGGTATTGCAGGGGTTTCATGGGGCGCAAGAGTCATGCCAGTGAAGGTATTGAATTCGTCAGGCGGCGGCAGTTATTCCAATGTTGCGGCGGGTATTGTGTGGGCCGTAGATAATGGTGCTCATGTTATCAACATGAGCTTTGGAGGAGTAGCACCTTCAGTGGTATTGCAAAATGCAGTTACGTATGCCTACAATAATAATGTTTTGATGTCTGCTTCAAGCGGAAATACCGGCAGCTCTTTTGTGCTTTACCCCGCACGCTATCCCGAAGTGATGGCAGTAGGGGCGAGCAATATGAGTAATCAGCCCGCCAGTTTTTCAAACTACGGTACTGAAGTGGATATTGCCGCTCCCGGCGAAAATATCTATAGTTTGTGGCCCGGCGGATATATGATTCAGACCGGCACATCGATGTCTGCGCCGCATGTGAGTGGCTTGGCCGCCGTTCTTTTTGGATACGTGACCAGCGCCGACTCCGTTCGAGGCGTTATTGAATCTACCGCTTTGGATATTGGCCCCGCGGGCTGGGATCTTTATTCTGGCGCAGGGTTGATCCAAATGGATGCGGCTCTCATGATGGTTGTGCCTCCTACTGCAACGGCAACATTAACGCTAGCGTTGCCGTCAGGCGGAGGTGGGGGATCGTTGAGCCTCCCTGGATTTTTCCCCAGCCTTTTATCGCCATTCCCAACCAGGACAGCCTCGCCTTCCCCTTCTCCGACACCTGCCACCCCTACCCAGACATTTACTCCGCTCAGAGAGACCCCAACTCCTACACCGACACTAACGCCGACAATTACACCAACTTCCATGCTGGATATCATCCCCTTGTGGGAAAACAAAATCGAAAGGTTGAAGATTTTCCTCTCGCCTTATTTCTGCTGTGCTTTTTTGATGATCCTTTTGGGGATATGGCTCTTTTGGCGGGGCAAGAGCAATAAAAGAAAAAGCCACAACAAAATTGTAATGTAATTCGGAAGCGTTCATCTACTGCCTGAGTTAGGTTAGTGGTAATATTGACTCAAACAAACGAATTTCCTCCCCATTATTTTAAACATCTCACCCTAAAAAAACCATCAATGCCTATAAAGGTTTTTAATTAAGGAACGAAACATGAATCAAAATAAATTCCCCTCTCATACCCGCAAAATTTTTGTATTAATTTTATTATTCGGTTTATTATTTTCTGCGCTTAGCGTGCCAAATACAAATGTAGTTACTGCGCAGGAACCCACCCCCACCGATGATGTCTCGGGCCAAATTGTAGGCGGTGCGCCGGCAACTGCTGGGGAATGGCCCTGGCAAGTCGCTTTAGTGGTTGGAACGACAT
Source organism: Candidatus Villigracilis sp. (assembly GCF_057083605.1). Taxonomy (NCBI): domain Bacteria; kingdom Bacillati; phylum Chloroflexota; class Anaerolineae; order Anaerolineales; family Candidatus Villigracilaceae; genus Candidatus Villigracilis; species Candidatus Villigracilis sp. The sequence goes on from NZ_JBXMTI010000139.1 coordinate 38,190, forward strand.
CTAATATTTATGCCGATCAATTTTGCGGCGGTTCATTGATTTCGCCGCAATGGGTGTTGACTGCGGCGCATTGTGTGTATGGTGCTGCCCCCACAGATGTGGATGTTGTTGCCGGCATCTATAACCTCTCAACCGGGACAGGATACCAGCGGCGCGATCTTGCCCAGATCATTATTCACCCGAGTTATAACAATTCCACATTTGATTTTGATATTGCCCTGCTCCAATTGGCAAGTGCTGTCGCAATCGGCGGGAGTGGCGAAACAAAGACCGACTTGGTACCGCTAACATCATCTGCACTTGGCGATCTTGCGGGCACAACTTCATGGGTCACGGGTTGGGGCTACACGGAATCCAGTCCGTCATGGCCAGCACAACTTTATGAAGTGGATGTTCCGATCATCAGTAATTCACTCTGCAACAATGCCAGCCACTATAATGGCGCAATTACTTCCAATATGCTGTGCGCAGGTTACGAGGCGGGCGGTAAAGATTCGTGCGCGGGTGATTCGGGCGGACCACTAGTTGTTTCTAACGGCGGCATATGGAAGTTAGCGGGCATTGTTTCCTGGGGGGACGGTTGCGCTGACCCGGGTAATTACGGTGTCTATACTCGCGTCTCCAATTTCAATGACTGGATAGCTGATAATGCTCCTGTAGACTTGGCAGTGACTGCCATTGATATTTACCCTCCCAACATCGTTATTGACCCGAATGTCTACGAGAACGATGACATAACCATCGAAATAGAGACACAGAATTTAGGGTTTGTGGACTCCGGCGCATTCACGGTCAATTTCTATGTGGATGGTACTCCTGCGAACATCCCACCAGCCACTACTTGTAATAATAATGAAAGAGATTATCACGCCGGCTCCACCGGTTTGATGAACAACGGCATACCGAAGTATTGGACGATCACCATTCCAGCTGGTACCCTTCTCGAGGGTGATCATACAATTACAGTTTATGTCGATAGCTCATGTGTTGTGCCGGGAATTGGTGTGCCGGAAGTAAATGAAAGTAATAATGTTCTCGCCGAGACTTTTCACGTATATCCTGCGCCGGTAGGCCCTCCCACGTTCGATAGTGTATTGACCCCCCTCGATATTTCAGCCGAAGTGCTTCCTTATACCCCTGCGGTAGTGGATGTGCGTGGCACCACCCGCCATGCCACTGACCCGGATGGTTTTGGTTGCCATCTTCCTCCTCCGAATGAACTGGATGCCGGTCTGGCCTCGGTCTGGTACTTATATGAACCAATTGCGGATATCAACTTATATCTCGATACTTTTGGCTCAAATTATGATACCTATATAGCAGTCTGGGAGGGTACCATGCCAGGGGGCACACTAGTAGATTGTAATGACGATTATTCCGGTCTTTCATCCTCTGCGCTTGCAGTCAGCCTGACTGGAGGCTCCATTTATTACTTTGAGGTTGCTGAATACAGTAACCTTATTAACAGTGATGGTGTGATCAGTAATTCATTGGAAAAAACTGATTCAGATGTGGAGGCACAGGCGGGAGGAAATCTATACTTTAGGGTGCGTAAGACGCCCCTTGTGGATGTTACAATTGGTGGGATTCTAAGAGGTAATTATGCCATTCCACCGCAGACGAGCAATCGTCCAAGCTATGTCGGGCTGGACAGCGGTCCGGTCAAGGCGGACAGCAACAATGGAATCCCGATCATAGCTGGCC